>CALDGV010000459.1 GCA_937941745.1 uncultured Prosthecobacter sp.
TTCAAAGTGAGTCCAGGGCTCAGAAGTGGACACCGTGCCTATGGGGGGAGGATAGATGCCGGCAAAATAATAATCATTGTCCTTTAGCGAAGCGCTTCCAGGAGCATTGGTAGGGCCGCTAGCACTTCCGAATTCCTGGGGATTTCCGTCCCACTGCCCCAGCGACCAGACCAGGCTGTAGTCAGCAAACGCCATGCCCGTCAAAATCAGGGATATTTGCAGCGCGAAAAGTGAGCGAAGCAGATCTGGCATTCGAAGGATCTTATATCGGGTGGAAATTCCCCCTGCAAGACTCCCGACCAGAGCTTCACAGCTCTTTTTTCTCGCAAATTGAGGCGATTCCATCCTGAATCTCACGTTCTCTACATCGCCCTATGAAATCCGTGATCCCTTTTCTGCTCATCGTCGCCGCATCTCAGGCTGCCGACTGGCCCACTTTTCGCGGCGCAGACCGCACCGATATCTGCACTGAAACAGGTCTCCTGAAAAAGTGGCCAACGGAAGGCCCGAAAAAGCTCTGGATGAACCAGGATGCGGGGCTCGGCTATTCTGGCTATGCCATCGTTGGGACCACTCTGTACACCATGGGTGCCCGGGATGCCGTGGAATATGTGATCGCCATCGATACCACCACTGGGAAAGAAAAATGGTCCGCAGAAGCGGGCGCCCTGCTGACCAACGGCTGGGGAGACGGACCTCGCTCCACGCCAACGGTGGATGGAGACAAGGTTTATGCGTTGAGCGGCAAGGGTGCCCTCGTCTGCCTGAATGCCGCCGATGGAAAACAACTCTGGGCCGCCAGCATGACTGAATTGGGCGGAAAAGTGCCTGGCTGGGGTTACTGCGAAAGTCCTCACATTGAAGGCAGCCTCGTGATTGTCACGCCGGGCGGAGCCCAGGGCACACTTGCTGCCTTCGACAAGCTCAATGGCAAACTGGCTTGGCAGTCGGCTGAATGGACCGATCCGGCTCAGTATGCGAGCATGATCAGCGCAAGCCACAACGGCTCCCGACAACTGATCCAACTGACGATGCAGAGCATCGCTGGAATCAACAGCCTTGATGGCAAGATACTCTGGAAAACGGATTTCCCAGGCAAGACAGCAGTGATCCCAACGCCGATCTTCAAAGATGGACAGGTTTTTGTGGCAGCAGGCTACGGAGTCGGGTGCAAGTCCATCAAGATCGCTGCCAACAATTCTGTGGAGAACCTCTATGAGAACACAGACATGGTCAATCACCATGGTGGCGTCATCCTGGTGGGAGACCATCTCTATGGCTACAATGACAAGGCCGGCTGGACCTGCATGGATTTCAAAACCGGCGCCGTGAAGTGGGCCGACAAAAAGGGCCTGGGCAAAGGCGCCATTCATTGCGCAGATGGAATGCTTTACCTTCTTGAGGAGAGGACGGGTACTGTGGTGCTGATCGAAGCAGACCCGAACGGCTGGAAGGAACATGGACGCTTCACATTAAGCCCGCAGACGACTCAGCGAAACCCCAAAGGCATGGTCTGGACCCACCCCGTGGTTAGCGGCGGAAAACTTTACCTTCGCGATCAGGAACTGTTGTTCTGCTATGATGTGAGCGGCAAGTAAGGCCATCTTCCAGATCCCAGGGGCCGGTAAAGTCGCATAATTGGCCTGAGATCACCCACTGCTAGACTGAAAAAACTCAGCCTAGCAGGGCGCGAAACTGGCCTTCATTGAGCACCTGCACTCCGAGCTTGATTGCCTTGTCCAGCTTGCTTCCAGCGTCATCTCCAGCAAGCAGATAGGTTGTTTTACCACTCATACTGCTGCTTACCTTGCCGCCATGGCTGCGAATGGTATCAGCGATCTTCTCTCGTTCCTCACTGAGAGTCCCTGTAATCACCCAGGTGGTGCCCATCAACCGGTCGCTGGCGGCCACCACTTCCTGTTGAGAAAAAGTGAGACCACTGGCCCTGAGACGGGCTAGTAGTTCGATGTTTGCCGCCTCGCGGAACCAAGCATGGATGCTCTTGGCGACCACCTCGCCAATGTCTGGACACTGCATCAATTCCTCAAGGCTAGCAGCAGCGATGGCATCAATCCCGCCAAAGTGTTCGAGCAATTTACGCGCTCCACCAGCACCGACATGGAGTATGCCAAGGCCAAACAAAAGCCGCCAGGCAGGCTGCCCCTTGCTGAGATCGATCGCCTTCAGATAATTGTCGATGCTCTTCGCCCCGACACGATCAAGGCGTGCCAGAAGAAGTTCGTTGAGTTGGTAAAGGTCTGCGACATCACGAACAAGCTTCAAGTCAACCAACTGAGCCACCACCGATTCGCCAAGGCCGCCGATATCCATCGCAGAGCGGCTGACAAAGTGTTCGATGCGGCGTTTCACCACTTCGGGGCACTGAGGATTTGGACAGCGGATGACCACCTGATCCTCATCCTGGTGCACAGTCGTGCCGCAAATGGGACAATGCGTAGGGACAGCAACCTCCAGTTCACCTCCTTGCCGTTTCTCGGTTCTGACGCTCACCACTGCGGGAATGATTTCACCTGCTTTTTCGATGATTACAAAGTCGCCAATGCGGATGTCCTTGCGACTGATCTCCTCAAAGTTGTGCAGTGTAGCGTTGCTGACGGTGCTACCGCTCACGAACACCGGCTCGAGCCGCGCCACAGGAGTGAGCGCACCCGTCCGCCCGACCTGAATGTCCACAGCTAGAAGCCTGGTTTCCGCCTGTTCTGGCTGATATTTGTAGGCGATGGCCCAGCGTGGCGCCTTGCTCGTGAAGCCAAGTTCACGCTGATCGGCAAAACTATTCACCTTGATGACGGCACCGTCGGTCTCGTAAGGCAGGTTGTGCCGCTTTTCATCCAGCCTGCGGACGGCTGCGATGAGTTCTTCCGCCGTCCGACAATGCCAAATGAAGTCCGCCTTCCGCAAGCCGACAGCATCCAACAGCGCATGAACCTCAGCCTGGGAAGCTATCGACAGACCGGCAGAATCCGCAAGACCATAAAAAACGACATCGAGCGGGCGCCTTGCCACCACTTTTGAATCAAGCAGTTTCAGAGTGCCTGCTGTGGAATTGCGGGGATTGGCAAACAATGGCTCACCAGCCTCCTCCCGCTCTTGGTTGAGCTTTGCAAAACCCGCTTTTGGCATGAAAACCTCACCGCGGACCTCAAAATTCTGTGGCCCATCAGGCGGGAGGCGAAGTGGCAGGCTTTTGATCGTCTTGAGGTTGTTCGTCACGTCGTCACCCATCTGTCCATCACCACGCGTGGCACCATACTTAAGCAGACCATTCTCGTAACGAATGGTGATTGCCACTCCATCCACTTTAGGCTCAAGCACGCAATCAATCTCTTCCCGCCCGAGCCCCTTCTGAAGCCGGCGGAAAAATGCTGTCAGCTCTTCTTCAGAGTAGGTGTTATCCAGACTCATCATCGGCACAGCGTGCCGAATCTGTGTAAACCCTTCCAATGGCACCCCTCCGACCCTCTGTGTAGGTGAGTCGGGCGTCACAAGATCAAGATGTCTTGATTCAAGATCTTGCAGTTCCCTCAGCAGGGCGTCAAACTGTTGGTCACTGATGACAGGGCGCGCCTCGACATAATAAAGACGGTTGTGTTTCTCGATTTCAGAACGGAGAAAGGCAGCACGTGCGGCAGCTTCAGCGTGAATCATGAGCTTGTGCTTAGCGGGAATGGCCGCGAGGAAAATAGGAAAATGCCTTTAGTTGTCGAAACCAGCTAACGCAAAGGTGAGTACACCAAGTTCATGGCTTTGTGCATTGGGAATGCTATCCACGGAAGACGAAGATTGGGTTGATAACACCGAAAGATAAAAATTTCTTGTCTTCCAATCATTCATGATTGATAATTCAGCGTCATTAATTTCTCAGAAATGAAAAACTAATGATTTGGCGCTCGAATATTTTACAGATATTATAGTTTTTAGCTTGATGTTAAATTCTACAATCTGTATCATTACCGACACTCTAAGGATTTTAAAAAAACATCTCCCGACCAGTCACCATGACCAACACCCATCCACAGACCAAAGACCACGCTAAGCTGGCAGATTTCATTCTGTTCAGTCAGCGTGAGTTCCTGCTGAATCTGTCTCGGGAGCTGAACCGCGATAACATCTCTTTCGCTCAGTTCTTTCTGCTTAGCTATTTGGCATCCTCCAAAGAGCTAACCATGACGGATATCGCCAAGAAGATGGGACACTCGACAGCCGCAGCCACAGGCTTGGTCGATCGTTTGGAAAAACTTGGCTACATGGAGCGCACCCATGCGATCGATGATCGCAGGAAAGTCATGGTTCGTGTCACTGCGAAAGGGCTGGACCTCGTTAATCGTCTCAGAAACGAGCTCCAGAACCAAATTGAAATCGCTATGAGCGAAACCGCTTCTGCGGATGCCGTTTCGTTTCTCTCCTCCTTCAGGGGGCGTGAAGCTGTTTTAGCGCACTGATTCCCTGCAGTTTGTTTGTGTTCGGTTCAAGGGCGCCCAGGATTTTTCTGGGCGCCCTTGGATTTTATGCCACAGAACGGCATGACCACACAGCTCTGGCAAAGCTTCCCCCTTTTAGAGAATCTCTCCGGTTTCACCCATCGCTTCATACACCGGCATCCAACGGTGGAAGTCGATGTTGAACGCAATGAGGCTGTGGCGAGGTTATGGCCTTGGCATCAGGCTCAGGCCATGGAGATGGGATTCGCTCCCGAGAGCATCTGCATTGCTCAGCAGGTGCATGGAAATGGTGTCGCGCTTGTCAGCCAACCTTCCACAGAACCTATTGAGGGTGTAGATGGGCTTATCAGCTCTGAACGAAGCCTCTTGATCGGCATTTATGTCGCAGACTGCGG
>CALDGV010000460.1 GCA_937941745.1 uncultured Prosthecobacter sp.
GGCGGATTCAGTCCCATGGCGGTGGTGAACAAGGCTGCGTGCAGGATGATTGCTGGAAAGGCCCAGGGGCCGGACGTATGAAAAGGCCTCCCACCTATGCCGACGCGACGGAAGTACCTGAACTACACCACGCCCTGGGGTGTCAGCCTGCAGCCGGTGGCCAAGGCAGGATGGTCGGCTTTTCTGATCCATGAGAGCGGCTGGCAGCCGGCCCTCGAAGGCTGGAATCATGAGGGCGTGGACAGCCCGTTCTGGCGTCTCTATCACAACCCCAAGCCGGGCTGCCACCTGCGCTTCCAAGGTCGTGAAATCGCCCTTGGACCCGAGTGCTTTGTGCTGATTCCCGCCAACACCATCTTCGACTGCTGCGGCCCAGTGCCAGCCTGCCATTTCTGGCTGCATTTCACGGTGACCCGGCTGGCTGGGGAGGTGGAGGAAGCGCCCGCAATCCTGCACACGACCCCGCTGCTGCAAGCCCTGGTGGAGGCAGCCATAAACACACATGAAGAGCCAGCCGGAGAGTCCCGAAACCAGCGTCTGCACCATCAGAGCGCCGCGCTTCTGCATGCGGTCTTTGCGGAATGGGAGGTGCCCCCAGCACCTGCGCTGCCAGAGCGGCTCATGGAAGTGCTTTCGATCATCCAGCGGGCTCCGCATTCTGATCTTTCGAACCGCTTTCTCGCGGAGCGGGCCGGCATGAGCCTGGAACGCTTCATCCGGGCCTTCCGGGAGCAGGTGGGAACTACCCCTGCAGCCTACGTGCTGAGTACGCGCCTGCGACTGGCGGGCGAGGCCCTCGCACTGACGGAAAAGACGATTGATCAAATCGCGGTGGAGAACGGCTTCCCCAACCGCCATTACTTCACGCGCATGTTCGCACGCCAGTTCGGCTGCGGCCCGGCGGAGTTTCGGGCCCGCCAGCACCGACGAAGCGGCCTTTGAAACGTCTTCATGCGCCCTCAAAAACTCTGAGATGTATCCCCCACCCCTTCAGGAACTGATCGATTTCTTTGAGCACCTGCCCGAAGGGGAACGGCGTGAGAACCTGATTGATCTGGCAGAAGCTGCGGCAAGCTGCACTCCACAGCCGGGCCTGGATTATGAGGTGGCGCAAGTGCGCAAAGATCCGCAGTGCTCCGACGAGGTGGGAGTGTATGTGCGCCGGGATGCGGCGGGGAAGGTGCATTTCGCCCTCAAACTGGGACCCAAGGTCCAGACACTGACGCGCGCGCTCGCGGTGATTCTCTGCCGCGGCCTGAACGGCAGCCTTCCCCAGGCCATCAAGGAGGTGCCCCAGGACTTCGTCTCCCGGATCATCGGTGCGGATTTGGTGCGCCTGCGCAGCCAGACCGTTTATTACGTGCTCGACCGCATGAAAGAGGCGGCCGCAGCTCTGGACAGCCAGGCCTGAGTCGAAGAACCAGCCCACCGAAGGGTTTTGGATGCATTTTCCGGCTTCTGCGCAACCATCGCGCCCCCCTCGTCATGACCTTTCGTCGCCTGCTCCTCGCACCTCTTTGCGCCTTCACCCTTCCTGCCCTGGCGGTGAACTCGAAAAATGCTGGGCCAGAAAAAGTGGAGCTGAAGTTCAAGCTGCCGCCGCCTGCGCCGCTCAGCCCCGAGGAGGAGTTGAAGACGTTCAAGATCGAAAAGGGCTTCCGCATCGAGCTGGTGGCCTGCGAGCCCATGATCGAATCACCCATCGCCGTGAGCTTTGACGAGCGAGGAAGGATGTATGTCGTAGAGATGCGCGGCTACATGCATGACCTGCATGGCGCTGGCGAAAACGAGCCAACAGGCCGCATCTCACTGCTGGAAGACACCGATGGCGACGGGCGCATGGACAAGGCCACGGCGTTCCTGGACAAGCTGGTCATGCCACGTGCGGTGATGGCAGTGAACGGAGGTGCGCTGGTGGCGGTGCCACCGAATCTTTTCTTCTGCAAAGACACCAACGGAGACGGTGTGGCGGATGTGAAGGAGGTGGTGGCAGAGGATTTCGGCACTCTCGGCGGACAGCCGGAGCACATGGCGAACTCCCCCGTCTGGGCGATGGACAACTCCATCTGGTGCGCCGGCTACGGCACGCGATTCAAGCTGCGTGGGGGCCTCTGGCAGAAAGATGCAGGCCTCGGGCGCGGCCAGTGGGGCCTCTGCCAGGACGACCACGGCAGGTTGTACTTCAACTACAACTCCGACATGCTCCGTGCCGACCTGCTGCCAACGGAGGCTTTTGCACGGAACCCGCTGCTAAGAAACGCCACGAGCATCAATGCCAAGCTGGCTGCGGATCAGACGCTCTATCCTGCGCATCCGACTCCCGGCGTGAACCGCGGCTATGATCCCAAAAGCCTGCGTGCCGATGGCACCCTGCAAAAGCCCACCGGCACCTGTGGTGCGCTGATCTACCGTGGAGATGCCTTTCCTGCCTCCTACCGAGGCAACGCGTTTGTTCCCGAACCCTGCGCCAATCTGGTGAAGCGCTTCACCATGAGTGAAAGCGATGGGTTGCTGAAGGCCACGAATACCGCCAAGGGCACGGAGTTCCTGACCTCCACGGATGAGCGTTTTCGTCCTGTGAACGCCCACGATGGGCCGGATGGCGCACTCTACCTGGTGGACATGTATCGCGGCATCATCCAGCACCAGAGCTTCCTCACGCACTACCTCATCGCGAACATCAAGGACCGAAAGCTCGAGACTCCCTTCAACCAGGGCCGAATCTGGCGCATCGTGCCCGAGGGGAACAGGCCGCAGCCAGTCAAGGTGACGAAGGACGCAAAGCTTCTTTCCCATGCCAATGGCTGGGTGCGTGACACGACGCAGCGTCTGATCGTCGAATCAGGAGATGCTTCCATCGTGCCTGCCCTGAAGGAGATGCTGAAAAGCGAGAACCCGATCACCCGGGAACATGCGTTGTGGACACTCGACGGCCTTGCAGCCATCACACCCGACCTCGTGAAGACAGCATTGGCTGATCCCAACGAGCACGTCCGTGCCGCGGCCGTGCGTGTGGCGCCTCGCGACTACGCTTTCGAGGTCACCACCGAAGCACATCTGCGGGTGCTTGCGCACATCGCCATCAAGACGATTCAGGATGCCGAGCTTGCCAGACTGCTCGCCCAGCATGGCAGGAATACCCTTGTGCGCGAAGCTGCGCTCACCGGCCTGAGAGGCAGGGAGGCGGCATTTGCCAAAATCCTCGCTCAAACACCTTCTGAAGGCTCCAAGGCTGTCCTGGGGGCCTTGGCTGAACTGGTCGCACTGGCCGGCAAGGCAGGACCGTTTGCCGAAATGCTCGATCTGGCCGCCAGATCACCGGAAAGTCGGGAGCCCCTTCTCAAAGGCCTCGCAAAGACCGACAGCAAGTCGAAGGCGGCGAAGCTTGTCTGGCTCGACAAGGAGCCGGAGTATCTGAAGAACCTGAAACTGACCTCCAGCCTCCGCGAACGCCTGGTCTGGCCGGGCAAACCCGGCGCACCTAAGCCACCTGAGGTCAAGCCGCTGACGGAAGCTCAGGCCGCGCTCTTTGAAAAAGGCAGGAATATCTACGCCACCCTCTGCGCAGTCTGCCATCAGCCACACGGTTTCGGCCTCGACGGCCTGGCTCCGCCGCTGGTGGACAGTGAATGGGTTCTTGGTAGGTCCGAGGTGCTTGCCCGCATCGTCATGCATGGCCTCGCAGGCCCGATCAAAGTCAGTGGCCGCACCTACAACCTCGCCATGCCGCCGCTGCCGCAGCTCACCGACGAAGACATTGCAGGCGTGCTCACCTACATCCGCCGCGAATGGGAACACACGGCCAGTGCCGTGGAGACCAAGGTCATCCGCCAGATTCGTGCCGAAAACCAGGGCCGCACGGCCATGTGGACGGAGGAGGAGCTGAAAAGCCTCGGCAAAAAAAAGAACTGACGCCGGCGCAAGGCTCGGCGCAGCGTCCAGCTACCACTTGAGGCTGGTGACAGGCACGCGCTGCTCATTGCGGTGCTCCTTGATGATCTGACCATCCTTGAGGTGCAGGACTCGGTCGGCCATGCCGGCCATGTCAGCATTGTGGGTGATGACCACGACCAGGGTGCCGAGCTCACGATTGATGCGCTCCACGGCTTCGAGGACGGTGATGCCGGTGTTCACGTCGAGGGCACCCGTGGGTTCATCACAAAGCAGCACTTCAGGACGCTTGGCGATGGCCCGGGCGATGGCCACGCGCTGCTGCTCGCCACCGCTGAGCTGGCTGGGGAAGTGATCCAGGCGGTGCTCCAGATTCACCAGCGCGAGAGCTTCCTCAGGCCTCATGGGATCACGCGAGATGTCGGTGATCAGGGCGACGTTTTCCCGCGCCGTGAGGCTGGGGATGAGGTTGTAGAACTGGAAGACGAAGCCGACGCAGTTCCGCCGGAAGAGGGTGAGTGTGCGCTCATCCCCATCGGTGAGATCCCAGCCCTTGTAGCGCAGCCTTCCGGAAGTGGGCACATCCAAACCGCCGAGGATGTTCAGCAACGTGGATTTGCCACTGCCGGAGGCACCCAGCAGGACCACCAGCTCACCGGCGCTGAAATCGAGGTCCACACCCTGCAGGGCGGCAACATCCACTTCACCCGTGTGATAGATTTTCCGCAGGGCGCGGGCCTCAAAAATGGTTTCAGCACCTGTCATGCAGGGACAGATCAAGAGCAGCCGCAGCCGCCACCACCGCAGCAGCCGCCACCACCCATGACTTCATCCAGCGCAGGGACGCGGCCTTTTTCGAGGGTCTTGGTGATGAACCCATTCACAGTGTTGGCGATGCTCTGCAGGGCATCCTGCGCGGCCATGAAGCTTTGGATGCCATCGTGGTGGTCGGCCTGATCCTGAAGGCTCTGGAAACGGGCCACATCAGAAGGCTCCAGTTCGGCACCGCTGCGATGACGCTGCTCCAGGGTGCGACCGAGGTTCATGACCTCACGATAAAGGGACACAGCCTGCTCATCCGCCAGAAAGGTTTCGGCGGCATTGCGGGCGGACTGGATTTCAGGATCGGCGGCGATGGCGGCGCACAGGGCTTCGATCTGAGCGGTGATGGCTGGGGCGATGAGGGGGGACATGGTGGTGCGAGGCTATCGCCAAAACGGCCGATGTCGAACGGGAGGCTCCGTTTTTTCTCAGGCAAGCAGGTGGCGGCAGTCGTGCAGGCCTTTGTAGCGGGCCAGCGGCTCTGGCAGGGTGCTGAGCGCACGCTGAATCCGGGCACGCACCTCGGGGACTCGGGTCACCAGGTCCAGTCGGTGACAGGTGACGCGGATGCCGAAAAGCAGGCTGCCTGACTTCGGAAGGCGGGTGAGAAATTGATGTTCGAGCCTGATCCAGGTGGTCTTGGGCTGGGAATGACGCCCCAGCCTTGGCAGGCTGCGTTTCGGGTGATGATTCAGCTCATCATCCGCTGCGAGACCCCAGTTTTCCCTCTCCCAGGCGGAGTCAGGCTCGATTTTGGCAAGGAAGGTCCGGATTCCTGCTCCCATCTGCGTCTGCAGGCAGGGGACGGGAGCATGGACGCTGCTCATGGGCTGGCCGAGCTTGTCCGCAAGTGCCCACGAGGAGGGAAAAACAACTTCACCGGCAATGACACGAGGCTCCTCATGCAGGTCAGGCGAGAGCAACACCCAGTCCGGTTCAGGTGCCTGGGAATGCCCGGCCATCCAGGACCGGGCTTCCCGAACAGCATCTCCGGCTTCAGGCAGACAGCCCTGATAGTCAGCCGCCGATTCAGCCAGCCATCGGCTCCTTTCCGCAGCGAGACGGCCTTCAGAATCCCAGTCTGACCAGAACCTGCCAGCATTTCCAGGCCTGAGCCCCATGCTGAGCCGGTAGTCAGTTTCAGGGAAGAGGCGGAGCCAGTCCGGCGCATTCATCATTCCTCGACGAGAACGCCTTGTTTCAGGATGAGGCGCCGGTCTCCCCGCTTTGCGAGGGTTTGATCATGGGTGACAACCACCAGGGTCTTTTTCGCCTCGTCCACGATCTTGAGTAGCATGTCGATAACGCCTGCGCCCGTATTAGCATCCAGGTTGCCGGTGGGTTCGTCGGCATAGAGGATGCCTGGGTCGTTGATGAGCGCGCGAGCAATGGCCACGCGCTGCTGTTCACCTCCAGAAAGCTCGGTGGGCAGGTGGTCGAGCCGCTGACTGAGGCCGACACGATCCAGCAGTTCGCGAGCCCGGGCCTCGGCCTTGCGACCGCCGATGAGGGCAGGCAGGCAGACATTTTCCAGGGCGGTCAGCTCCGGGAGCAGAAAGTAATGCTGGAAGACAAACCCCATCGTGCGGTTGCGCATGTCCGCCCGGGCCTTGGCCGCCCCATGATAGAGGGATTTGCCATGCACAAGCACATCACCCTGGGTGGGCTTCTCCAGGCCGCCCAGAACATAAAGCAAGGTGGTCTTGCCTGCACCCGACTGTCCGCAAAGGAAGATTTTCTCCCCCGCTTGAACCTCCAGGTTCACCCCGCGGAGCACCGGCAGGTCATGCCCGCCGAGGTGATAGGTGCGGTGGACATCGGTGGCGGAAAGGGGAGCGGCGGCAGGGCTCATGCGGAGAATTTATTTTTGATCCAGGGCCATGCGCCCCAGCGCGAGCGAGCCGAGCAGGCCGCTGTTGGAGCCAAGGCCTGGAGCGACGACAAACTGATCGATCTCCCGGCCGACCTGCGGGATGAGCAGGTAGCCATTCAGGTGGCTCATGAGTTTCCCGCGGATCAGCGGGATAAGGTGGGGCTGCCCCATCACACCGCCACCCAGGATGATCCGGCGCGGGGAAAGCGTGAGCGTGAGATTCATCAGGGCATGGGCCATGACATCGGCGATCTCCTCCCAGGCCGGATGCTCCATTGGCAACGTGTCGGCTCTTACTCCCCAGCGCTTCGCGATGGCCGGGCCGCAGACGTAACCTTCGACGCAGCTTTTGTGGAAGGGGCACTGGCAGTCACGCTGGGTGGCAAAGCTGTTCACCGGCGGAGGCACGGCCAAATGGCCGATCTCAGGATGCAGGGCGCCATGCAGGAGCTGGCCGTTCACCAACACCCCTCCGCCTACTCCAGTGCCGACCGTGATGTAGATGAGAGGATCCAGGCCCTTGCCGGCTCCCCAGAGGTATTCCGCCAGGACAGCCGCATTCACATCGGTGTCGAAACCGACGGGAACCTTGAAGCGGTTTTTGAAGCGGGTGACCACATCCGTGTGCTGCCATCCAGGCTTGGGTGTGGAGGTGATGAAACCATAGGTTTCGCTCAGCGGATTCAGATCCACCGGCCCAAAGCTGCCGATGCCGATGGCCTCAAAATGGCCGTGCTCCGCCTTGGCCTTGGAAAGCCAGCGGGAGACCATTTCCAGGGTTTCATCAGGTGATGTGGTGTCGATCCTCTGCGTGGCCAGGACCTCGTTCGGCCCACGGCCGACCCCGCAGACAATCTTGGTGCCACCCATCTCAATGGCAGCAATGAGAGGAGCGGCGGTGCTCATGCGCGGACAGCAGCGGAATCCCGGATGCCGAGGCTGGCATAGATCTCACGCGTGGCCTGGGATTTGTTGAGGGTGTAGAAGTGGATGCCATCCACGCCATGCTCCAGCAGGTCGCGGCACTGCTCCGTGGCGTAATGCACGCCCACACGTTGCACGGCGGCCTCGTCATTGCCCGCACGCTGGATGGCGCGCAGCAGCTTCGCCGGATAGCGGGCTCCTGCGG
>CALDGV010000461.1 GCA_937941745.1 uncultured Prosthecobacter sp.
CCAAGGATTCCTGGGAGCCACACCGGAACTTCTCTTCCGAGCCCAGGGGCGCCATGTGGAGACGATGGCCCTGGCCGGCACGGCCAAGCCTGGAGCTCAGGAGGCTTTTTTGACGGACGTGAAGGAGATTGAGGAGCACGAAATCGTCGTCCGCTATCTGATCGAGCGCCTTTCCCGCCTTGGGACGGTGCGTCGAGAGCCGCGTGGGCTCTGCCAGGCCGCCTCGCTGCTGCATTTCCTGTCGAACCTGCATGTGGATCTGAGCGCAGATGTGGCACCGGACGTTCTTGTCCGGGAGCTTCATCCCACGCCTGCTGTCGGATGCCTGCCTCGTGAGGAGCACTGGCTTGAAAAGCTGCGTGAATATCGCGTGCAGTTGAAGGTGCCCAGCTTCTTCGGGGCGCCTTTTGGTTTTGTGGAGCCAGGATCAGAGGGCCTCTGCCACATGATCGTCTCCATTCGAGGCATGAGCTGGAGCGGACATCAAGCTCAGCTGCCCAGCGGCTGCGGCATTGTTGGCGGCAGTGCCTTTGATCATGAATGGCGCGAGCTTCGGCTCAAACGCGAGGCGGTGATGGCCATGCTGGGACTGTAAGCTTTGAAAATGCTGTCAGCCGTCTGCGGAGACACCTCGTAACTCTCTGCCGTCACCATCCATCATGGAGCCCAACGATACGTCGTCCTCTCAAACCTTCGCTCTGCCTGAAACCATCGGGCTGATCGTCCTGGAGGATTGCTTCCATTTTCCAGGATGCTTTCTGCCCCTCTACATCTTCGAGCAGCGCTACCGCCAGATGCTGGATCATGCGCTCAACACCAGCCGCATGTTCTGCGTTGGAACGGAGACGGAGGATGAGCTGCTTCCTGTGGCCACGGCCGGCCTCATACGTGCCAGCAAGAAGAGGGACGATGGGACCTCTCATGTGATGCTGTATGGAGTCAGCCGCATCCGCTTCACCGGCTGGGTGCAGGAAAAGCCCTTCCGCATCGCCAAAATCCAGCCCTTTCCGACGCTGCTACAGTCCTCTGAGGAGGAATTGGAACGGCTCAAACAACAGGCGCTCGACCTGCTGCCACCTGCCACGCCTGAATGCGGTGAGGCCATGCGCACCCTTCGCTCGTCACTGACAGGCATGAGCTGCACGGAACTCGCCTGCGACATTCTCAGCTATCATTTTGTGCGTGACCCTTCCGTCGCCAGCCGGCTGCTGATCGAGCCCAGCCTTGAAGAGCGCTATGCGATCCTGCATCGCGAGCTTCAGCGTCTTCGCGCGGAAAAATAGCCGGCAAGACTCCGCGCTTGGCCTCATGGCATGAGCCATGCATGATCACAGCATGAGCCTTGATCTGCTGCAAGCCACCCGACCTGACACTGCCATCGTACTTGGCTCCGGCCTTGGAAGCGTGGTGGATGCGCTTGGCCTGGAGGCAGAGCTTTCATTTGCTGACGTGCCGGGCCTGGGTGCATCCACGGTTCCAGGCCATGCTGGGCGCTTTGTGCTGAGCCGCGTGGCGGGCAGGCCAGTCCTCATCGCTCAGGGGCGGCGGCATCTTTATGAAGGTCTCAGTGCCTTTGAAGTCACGTCGGGCATTCGTTTCATGCATGGCCTCGGCGTGCGGAGAGTCATCCTCACCAACGCGGCGGGAGCGATTCGAGACTCCCTGGAGGTCGGCGGACTCATGATGATCTCGGATCACCTCAACCTGCAGGGAACGACACCGCTGCTGGGTGGGCCGAACTTCCACGACATGAGTGAAGTTTACTCCAGCATCTGGCGTGTTCGTTTTCAGGACGCCGCTTCCAGGCTTGGCCTCCGGCTTTATGACGGCGTGTATGCTGCACTGCTGGGGCCGCAGTATGAGACTCCGGCAGAGATCCGCATGCTGCGCACCCTTGGTGCGGATGCGGTGGGCATGTCCACCGTGCCCGAGGCCATCCAGGCGAGAGCCCTGGGCATGGAGGTGGCGGGCATTTCGATGCTCACGAACTGGGCGGCTGGGCTGAAGCCTCAGACGCTCCATCACAGCGAGGTGGTGGCGGTCGGGCAGCAGGCTTCAGGGAATCTGGCGGAACTGCTCAGAGCCGTTCTCTCGTTCTGAAGCCAGCCAGGCACGGCTGTCGCCAAACCAAAAAGGCCGCAGGTGAAGTTCCTGCGGCCTTGGGATCTTCCGCAGATGAAGATCAATAATACGGCACCAGACCACCCTGCCAGATGGGCTTCAGATCGCCGACGGCAGCATCAATGAGGGTACTGCCGCGCAGGGTGATGTTGAGGTATTTCTCATTGGTGGATTCACCAATCACGACGGCTCCGGCGGCTTTGGCCGCAGCGACGTGCTCGGGCGCGACTTCGAGAAGAAGGCGTCCTGGGGTTTCTCCAAACAGAAGCTCGGCGGTGGTGCAGTCTTTGGCGGCGGGCAGGTTTTCCAGCTCGACCTTGAGGCCGGCCTTGCCGCTGAAGGCCATTTCTGCCAGGGCGACGGCAAGGCCGCCTTCGCTCAGATCGTGGCAGGACAGCACGGCGCCCTGTTTCGCCAGCTCGTGATACTTCTCGTAGCTGGCCCAGGTGGCGGATTCACTCCAGGTCGGGGCTCCGTCGAGACCAGCACCCTGGGTGTATTTGGCAAAGACACTGCCGCGCAGGCCTGGGGTGGTGCCTCCAAGAATGCAGAGCTTGCTGCCAACCTTGCGCAGGGAGGCTCCGACGACATGGCTGGCGTCCTCGATGATGCCGAAGCCGCTGACAAGGAGGGTCACGGGGATGGAAACGGGACCGTCTTCGGTGACGAAGTAGTTGTAGAAGCTGTCCTTGCCGGACACGAAGGGGGCTCCATAGGCCAGCGCTGCCTCAGCCATGCCTTTGGTGCATTCGACAAGGGCACCGAGCTCCTTCTCTGCATCGGGATTGCCCATGCAGAAGTTGTCCAGGATGGCGAGGCGC
>CALDGV010000462.1 GCA_937941745.1 uncultured Prosthecobacter sp.
CGGGAAATGAGCACTGAGGCGCCTTTCAACCGGCGCTGTCCTTCTTCGCCCATGCCAGGAACCCACATCTGCCATTCATAAAGGGCACGGTCGGCATCGGTGAGTTCGGGAAGCATGAGGGCAGCGGTCAACGGGCATCCTTCAGGCTTTGTTGCAGCGCCGTCAAACCGGTTGCCTCGCGGGCAATCGACGCTTTCTTCCTCTTATCCATGAAACGCACTTCCTTTCACGCGCTGGTCCTGATCGCCCTGACCTCCGGTTTCATTTCTCAAACGGCCGTGCTGGCTCAAGGTGCCCCTTCCGCAGTGCAGGAATTTGATCCCCGGGCGTTTCCCGGCCAGGTCGTGGATGATGTGGTGGTGCCGGTGCCCAGCGAGGTCTTCAGCGTGCTGGACAAGCTGGGAGAACCCAACTGGCAGCAGGAGATCCGCAAAACCGACCTGCCGAAGACCGGCGACCGCACCAAGCTGGCCCTCCAGTTCGGCATGACGGTGGCCGAAGGCTTCGTGGCCGTTCAGGCCGAGGACAAAGAATCGGTGAAGGACATCGGGCGCGATGTGATTGACCTCGCCACCGCCCTCGGGCTGATCAAGTCCGTGCGCCCTCACGCCCAGGCCATCCTGGATGCCGCGGACAAGGGTGACTGGGGCTCGATCCGCAAGGAGTTCGACCAGACGCAGAAGACCGTGCGCGACACGATGGAGCAGATGAAGGACGCCGACCTTTCCCAGTGCGTGAGCATGGGCGGCTGGCTGCGCGGCACGGCCAGCGTGACCTCCGTGATCGTGAAAAACTTCTCCGCAGACAGCGCTGAACTGATGAACCAGCCGATGCTGGTGGAGCACTTCATCTCCAGCATCGCCAAGATGAGCAGCAGCGTGAAGGAGCACGGCAATGTGAGCGACATCGCCAAAGGCCTGAAGAACATCCTGGAAAAAATGGAGGGGGCCGTGGACGGCTTCACGAAGGACTCCGTGCGCGACATCGGCAAGACCTGCGATTCGCTGCTGAACGGCATCAAGGCCGCGAAGTGATCCGTCTTCCCTGCCCTGGCTCAACTCAAACCTTTCGTCACCGCCATGCGCACCTTCACCTTCCTCCGCGTCACAGCCCTTGCCGTGCTCGCCAGCATCGCCCTCCCCGCCCTCGCCACGGTGGATGACGCCCACAGCTTCGCCATGGAGGGTGCCATGCCCTTTGTGGAGCAGGGCTTCATCGTCCGCGAAGAATACTGGAACGGCGAGGTGAAGAGCGGCCAGAAGCTCATGATCAAGCACCAGATGTTCAAGGGCAATGAATATGCCTTCTGGCTGGGCACCGCGAACAATGATGTGTCCTTCGAACTGAAGGTTTACGATGAAAAAGGCAAGGAGATCACCATCGACGGCAAGTCCGGCAAGATGTTTGCCTCCATGCGGGTGAATCCGCCCAAGACCGGCACCTACACGATCATCTTCTCCCTCACCTCGAAGAAGGAAAAAGGCCTCTACTGGGCGCTGGCCTACGGCTACCGTTGATCGCCCTCAAGCCTGAAGGCATCGGCCATCTCAAGCAAGGATCTTCTTCACCACATGGCCGGCGACGCCTGTCAGGCGCACGTCGAGCCCCTGGAACTTCACCGTCAGGCGTTTGTGATCGATGCCCAGCAGATGCAGCATCGTCGCGTGCAGGTCGTTGACGTGCACCACATCTTCCACCGCCCGGTAGCCTAGCTCATCCGTCGCTCCATGGCTGCAGCCAGGCTTCACGCCGCCTCCCGCCATGAAGACATTGAAGGCCAGGATGTGGTGATCACGCCCCGTCCCCTGCCCCATCGGCGTGCGGCCAAATTCGCCGCCCCACAGGATGAGGGTGTCGTCCAGCATGCCCCGCTGCTTGAGGTCACGGATGAGGGCGGCGGTGGCCTTGTCCACCTCAGCCGCCGCGGATTTGATGCCTTCGACGATGCCGCCATGATGGTCCCAGGCGCGGTGATAAAGCTGGATCATGCGCGTGCCACGTTCCGCCAGACGACGGGCCAGCAGGCAGTTGGAGGCAAAGCTGCCATCGCCCGGCTCCTTGATGCCATACATGTCCAGCACATGCTGGGGCTCGCTTTTCATGTCGATCAGGTCGGGCACGCTGGCCTGCATCTGAAAGGCCATTTCATACTGGGCGATGCGGGTCTGGATCTCCGGGTCGAGCTTTTCCTCCGCCAGCAGGCCGTTCAGGCGCTGGATCTCATCCACCACCTGCCGCTGCATGCTCTGGCACACGCCCTCCGGACTGCCCAGGTAGTGCACCGGCTGGCCCTTGGACTGAAAAAGAATGCCCTGATACTTGCTGGGCAGCACGCCGGCGGACCACTGCCGCGCCGACACGGGCTGCTGGCCCGTCTTGCCTGCCGAAGTCAGCACCACAAAGCCCGGCAGGTCGCTCGTGTCAGAGCCGAGGCCGTAAAGCAGCCACGATCCCATGCTGGGGCGGCCCTTGATGATGCTGCCGGTGTTCATGAAGGCGTGGGCCGTGTCATGATTGATCTGCTCCGTCTGCATCGAGCGGATGATGCACAGATCGTCCGCCATGGAGCCGATGTGCGGAAAGACGTCCGAGATCTCCTGCCCGCTCTGCCCCCATTGGGAGAAGCCGCAGAAGGCACCGCGGGCCTTCAGCTCCGCGCCCTGAAGCTGGGCCAGCTGCTGCCCCTGGGTGAAGGAGGCCGGGAAAGGCTTGCCATCCAGCTCCTTCAGCTTCGGCTTCCAGTCAAAGGTCTCCAGGTGCGAGGGGCCGCCTGCCATGCACAGGAAGATCACCCGCCGCGCCTTCACCGGCACATGCGGGCGGACGAGGGCGCCCGCCTGCCCGGCCTGGGCCTCCTGCATCAGCGAGGCCATCGCCATGCCGCCCAGACCGTAGGCCGACTGCGTCAAAAACGCACGGCGGCGGACGCTCAAGGCATGGGC
>CALDGV010000463.1 GCA_937941745.1 uncultured Prosthecobacter sp.
CCTTGTTTGAGGCTGTGCGTGAGGATGTCTCAGAGCAGGTGCGCACGGACATCCAGCATGGAGCCGTGTTTTATGATCTCCAGGCCCGTGCCCCTTACCGTTTGGATGTCTTCAATGCCTCCGTGAGTGATGGCCGGGGCAATGCGTTAAACAAACGACTCTTTATCGTCCAGACCCTGCACGACGGCCAGATGGTCTTGCGCCAGCCCACCCTCTTCTTGGACCTTACTGCGCCGGACACTGCCGCCAGCCCACCGGTCATTCCCGGTTTGCCGGAGCGCGCTGCCATTGAAGATTACATGATCACTCATGCCTTGCAGCCCATGCTGATGGATTGCCAGAAAGAGCGGGAACGGGAGATCGCCATCATTTCACGCCACATTGAGATCAGCCTCGGTGAGATCATGAACCGGGAGAATCTGATCTTGGCCGACCTCATCGCCCAAAAAGAGGCGGGTTCGGCTGAGTCCGGCTTGGATGGCCGCATCAAGATTTCGGAAGACAAGCTTCTCGACCTTGATCATCGCCTGCAATCCCGCCGCCAAGAACTGGAGCAGGAGCGCCAGTGCTCCATCGGTGACATTCATCACATCGGAAGAGCCTGGGTGATGCCGCACCCGGATCGTGCTGCGCCCGCCATCGCACCCATGGTGGCTGATCCTGAGATCGAGCGCATCGCCGTGAACTTCGTCATCGCCCACGAGGAGGCCCAGGGCCGCATCGTGGAGAGTGTAGAGGCCGACAATCGCGGTTTCGACCTCATCTCCCGCCGTGCTCATCCCGAAGACCCGAAGACCGCTATTGATGTCCGCTTCATTGAGGTCAAAGGCCGTGCCCACTTTGGTGAGATCGCCCTCACCTCGAATGAATACCGCACGGCTCAGAGGCTCGGCAAAGACTACTACCTCTATGTGGTCCTGCACTGCGCTACGTCAGAGCCATCGCTGAACATCTTCCAGGACCCCTCCAAGCTTGATTGGCAGCCCGTCGTGAAAGTGGAGCACTACAAACTGCGGATCGATTCACCCACACAGCCCGTGGTGCTGCGGGAAGACCCTGTTGAATACAAAGTTTGAACCAGCCATGGGACGCCACACACTCCAGTTTTTCAATCTGACTCAGACGCCGGGACAAGATCTCTGCCTGAAAATCCCGCTCTGTTCCATTTATTCTAGCGTCATTGACCGCGCTTTCCCCGGCCTCGATCACATCGGCTGGCGCGAGGCTTCGAAGGGCACCTGCTATACCTACATCAAGCATATCAGCGAAAGCGACAAGCAGAGGCTGGACACCCTGCTTCAACTCTTGCAGCAAACGCTTTATCTGAACCGGTCAGAGCATCTTGAGCCCCATTTCACGACCGAACTGGATGAGGCCTATGCCATGGGCTTCAATTTCCAGCAGGGTGTGGAGCCTCTCACTTACACACCCGCCGGCCAATTGGAACACAACGCCAAAGAGCTTCGTCATGCTCCGGCGATTGCCGAGCTTGCGCGAGTCATGGCGGACATCATTCGCTACCATCCCACCCTCGCCCGCGTGGACATCATCGCCGCCGTGCCACCCCGTCCATCAAAGGATTTTCATCTACCCACGCATCTGGTGAATGCCATCGGCATCAATCTTCCGCGTGCGGTGGGACTTCAGCTCTCCAAAGCGGAAGTCCCCAAGCTCAAAGATCTCACCCTCAAGCAAAAGATCTCCACTCTTGCCGGTGCCTTCACGCTTGGTGAGTCTGTCGAGGGCAGGACTATCCTGCTCGTGGACGATCTCTACCAGTCCGGCACCACACTCTGGTCCCTCGCCCGATTTTTGAAGCAGCAGGGAGCGCGGGAGGTTTATGGTCTGGCTTGTGTGAAATCTTGGCGGGATACTGACAACGCCTCATGATCTTTTACTCCCCCATCGAGCGTCTTGCCGTCCGACTCCAGCACTGTCCTGGCATCGGGCCTGCCGCTCTGCGTGCCTTGCTGGCGCAGGTGGAGGATAGCGGACTGTCACCGCAGGATTGGCTGGATCAGGCAGATGCCGTGCTGCAAAACCGCTTTGGCCTCAAGCCAGCAGCACTCCTGGCCCTCCGTCAGCAGGAGGAGTCCATGGACGAACTCATGGAAAGACTGGCCGCCATGAGCGTCCGCATCCTAGTTTCACCTGCAGAGCCCTATCCCCGTCGGCTTGTATCTCTACTCGGCAGCAGCTCCCCCCCGCTGCTTTATGCCTTGGGAAACCTTGACCTTTGCGACCAACCAGCCGTCGGATTTTGCGGCTCACGCAAGGCGTCACCGAAAGGCCTGGCCGTCACCCAGGAATGCGCCTCCCTCCTGGCCGGTGCCGGAGTAAATGTGGTCAGCGGCTATGCTGGGGGGGTGGACCTCGCCGCACACGAGGCAGCGCTCGCCGCTGGCGGCGGCACCACCCTGGTTCTTGCGGAAGGCATCCTTCACTTCCGGGTGAAACAAGTTTTGCGTCCTTACATCACCCCTGGGTCCACGGGCCGCCATCTCGTAGTCTCAGAGTTTCCTCCAGCGCTTGCCTGGAAGGCTCACAATGCCATGACCCGCAACCGCACCATCTGTGGACTCTCCCAGGCGCTCATTGTAATCGAGTCCGGCCTAGAAGGTGGCACTTTTGAGGCTGGAAAGACCGCCTTGAAGCTCGGCGAGCCGCTCTTCTGTGTCGAGTATGCCGAGCCCGCCCCCTCCGCCGCCGGGAATCCATGGTTCCTCTCTATGGGAGCCCGCAGCATCAAGCGCAGCCGTGCCGGGCACCCGAATCTGACCGAAGTGCTCACCGCTGCCCGGTCTGCCATGGCACTGCCCGCAGACTCCCACAAAACCTTTCTCCTCCGCGAAGAACCGCCCGAATGACCACTTACCCGAAACGCCTCATCGAAGTTGACCTCCCAATCCGCCGCATTTCGGCTCATTCGCGGCGGGAGAAGTCCACCCGACATGGGCATATCTCCACGCTGCACATCTGGTGGGCACGGCGTCCATTGGCGGCTTGCCGTGCAGTTATTTGCGCCTCCTTGTGGCCTGACCCGGCTGACCCACTGTGCCCTGTCGCCTTCGTTGAGGCAGCCAAGAAGGAGATGCGTGCTTGGACCACTCATCAGCGGCAATTGCTCCTCAGCGAGGAAAGCAGGAAACGATTTGCTCCGGCCCGGACCAACCAAGCAGCCTTTGATGATCTGGTCGAGCTGCGCCATGCGCTCCTCGACTTCATCGCGGACTTCGCCAATTGGGATAAATCCACCGTCGCCGAATTTCTCGCATCAAGCCGGGCACTTACTGAGGCAGCGCACAAAGCCCTCGCCAGTGTGGCAGCGGGTAATCCGATGGTAGTAGAGCCATTTGCCGGAGGTGGTTCGATTCCACTGGAAGGTTTGAGAGTTGGGGCGGACGTTTTTGCATCAGATCTTAACCCCATTGCAGTGCTCCTGAATATGCTAATTGGTGGCTGCCAGCTTTCAAAGCCACTTATAGATCAGTATGTTGCTGCGTCGGCATGCGTTAGCTCCCAGTTCTCCCGACTGTGGGATCCCGGAGTCTTTGCCCGTTTTTGGGCAAGAACTATCGTTTGTGAAGGTCCTGCCTGTGGAGTCGAGATACCGTTGATTCGTGATGGGCGACTTTCAAATCGAAGCCGGCACGGTATTTTTTTTGGAGTCGAGAACGGCAAACTTACCCTGGAGACATCTCCACTCGACTCCAGAGTTCTAAGACCAACTCTTCGTGTGCAACCTGATGCACGAACCTCTATTTCGACCTGCCGCAATGGCTCTGTTACATGCCCTGTTTGTAATTTTACTCACAAGCAATCTCAAATCGCCCGGCAGGCTATGCGTCGAGGGTTCGGTCAGCGACTCCTTGCGATTGGATATGTCAATGAGTCAGGCAAATCCTACCGGCAGCCAACGGCATTTGAAGAATTGGCCCTTGTAACTGCGGTTACTCGCAGTTCGAATAAAATTGCGAATTGCTTGAGTGTGCCGATTAACCCCCTCCGACCCTCCTCTGCCGCGCGGGGCATGAGCGCAGTGACAAGATACGGCTACGCCCAATATAAAGATCTTTTCGCGAGTTGGCAGCTAAACCAGCTTGAGGAGGTAAGGGTTGGCATTGAAGCTGCGCTGGCGGATGTTAACGAGGAGCACAAGAGCACGGTCCACATCCTCCTCTCTATTACTTTAGACCGAATAGCAGCCTTCCAAAACATGTTCTGTCGGTGGGCTCCCAAAGGTGAACACCCCGTGCCTCCGTTCGGAAAAAATGGATTCCCGATGATCTGGGACTATGCTGAAGCTGCTCCTTTTGGGGGCTCTTCCGGGTCTTGGGAAGGTGCAACCGATTGGGTGAGGCGCGTTTTGGAACATCTTTTATTGTCCAGAAATCATCAAGGAACTGTCCAGCAGGCGGACAGTCGCGATCAACTTCTTCCCGATAAATCAGCCGATGCTTGGATTACCGATCCGCCATATTACGATAGCTATCCATATGCAGACCTTTCAGATTTCTTCTATCCACTGCTTCGGGCGTCTTTAGCAGAGGGGAACACAATTGTATCAGAGCTGTTTGCAAGTGCTTTGACTCCAAAAGATGGAGAGTTGGTTCTACAACCCACAAGGCTTACCCCGAAGGGACCCAAAGATCACGATGCGTATCAGAAGGGCATGACTGACGCGTTCAAAGTTGGCCGGTTAATCACAAAGGATGATGGTATTGGCATCGTGGTTTTTGCCAACAAAACCACAAGTGGTTGGGAGGCGCTACTGTCATCAGTTTGTGACGCTGGCTGGAAAGTAACCGCATCGTGGCCAATCGACACGGAAAGGGAGAGTCGCTCAGCCGGACAAGCTAGACTTCAGTCGTCGGTGCATCTCGTCTGCCGCCCGCGCGAGGGCTCAATGCACATGGACGAAATCGGAGACTGGCGAGATGTATTAAAAGAGCTTCCTCGCCGGATTCACGAATGGATGCCGCGTTTGGCAGAGGAGGGCGTTGTTGGTGCAGATGCCATTTTTGCATGTCTAGGCCCAGCACTAGAAGTCTTCTCCCGTTACTCCCGGGTCGAAACGGCAGGTGGAGAACCTGTCAGTCTAAAGACCTATTTAGAACATGTCTGGGCTGCCGTATCCAAGGAGGCACTCTCTGTCATCTTTGCAGGTGCAGACACCGAAGGCTTTGAGCCCGACGCGCGCCTTACAGCCATGTGGTTATGGACCCTAGCCGGACCGGCGAAGGACACGAAAACTGCAGATGGAGACCAAGAGGATGATGCAGACGACGAGGATGATGAATCTGGCAACAAGGCCAAGAAGAAAGGCGGCTTCACCCTCGAATACGATGCGGCGCGGAAGATTGCCCAAGGTCTGGGTGCGACTCTTGAAGACTTGCGGAACATGGTCGAAGTCTCAGGCGAAACCGCTCGTCTTCTCCCGGTGGCAGAGCGCACAGCCTACCTC
>CALDGV010000464.1 GCA_937941745.1 uncultured Prosthecobacter sp.
TGCTTTTGAAAACACCGAGCTGGTAGTTCGCGAGATGCATCACATCGGCATTCGAGGGATCGAAGCACAAATCGCCCATCTCGCTGTCGTCGAGCCATTTGCCCCATTCGCCGTCAAACTGCTCGTTGAGGTCGAGAATGAGCTTCCACGTCTCGCCGCCGTCATCGGTGCGATGCAGACGCGGATGCCGCGTGCCGCCATGGCCGTGGATGGTGGCAAACCAGGTGTCTTTTCGCGTCGGATGCGCTTTGACGACGCTGCCATCGTGGTTTTGCCAATCGTCGTTCCACCACTCAGTCTGCACACGCACGGGTTTCCATGAAGCACCGCCGTCACTCGTTTTGAAGACGCCTTGGTCCAAGGCGGCCACCATCGCCTGCTGCGGATCGTGTGGGCTGATGGCAGGCCCGTTGAAGTAGCAGAGCACTTGCAGGCCCGTGGTGCTGCCGGTCCAGCTCACGCCGAAGTCGGTGCTGCGGCACATGAGCGAGCTGTCGCACTTCAGCCACGTCGAGCCGTCCGCGGTGACGGTGAGCGTGCTGCATTTGCCCTCGGGCGAGGCGTAGCGGTTCATGCCGGGATAGCTGCCGCGATCCCAGTTCGTCTCGATGCGATGCCGCGTCCACGTTTCGCCGTTGTCGCTGCTCACGACGAGCTGGCTCAGCGCCCAAAGCATGACCTTGCCGCCCGGCGCGACTGCCAGACCACCTGCAAAGCGCAAGCCCGGCTGCCACTGGTGCGGCACCTCTTTGATCATCGTGAAGCTCGTGCCGCCATCGAGGCTGCGATGCAGTTTGCCGGTCGAATCGAACGCGAACAAGCCGCTGCCTGTCGGCGTGGCACGCGCATTCAGGATGATGCTCTCCGCGAGCTTCATCTCCCACGTTTTGCCACCGTCCTTCGAGATGGCGAGGCCCGGCGATGGCCGGCACGCGACGCACAGCGTGCCATCGGCGAGGAGGAAGGGAAACGCGGGCGTGTCCGGCGAGTTCTTCGCCACGGGCGGCTTCGTCAGCTCCGTCCATGTCGCGCCGTGATCGCGGGAGACACGCAGCGTGCTTTCGTGATCGAGCGCATACACGCTGCCGTCCGCCGCACAGGCCATCGCGTGGCCGAGCTGCGGTGTTTTGTCATCGCCCACCTTCGGCGCGGTGCCAAACACCGCCTGCCACGTCACGCCGCCATCGTGCGAGGCCCAGATCATGCCGCACACACCCCAGTAGAGATGCTGCGAGTCCTTCGGATCGATGGCGAACTGCCGGTTGTGCGAGACGATCTGCTTTCGCGCCATCACACCGCGCTCGACATCGGCGGACATCTTCCGCCACGTCACACCGGCATCCTGCGAACGAAACAGACCGCTAAGATCCGTCATCGCCCAGACTTCCTTCGGGTTCGTGGGATGCGCGACGACATCTTCAATCCAGCCTCCTCCTCCGGGTCCAAAAGGATGCCAGGTGGGTTCAGCGAAGGCGGTGGTAGCCGTCAGAAGCAGGGTAAGCAAACGCATGGTTGAGCAAAACGTCGCGGCGCAGGCAAAGTGTCTCAGCAATTGGCTGAGAAGCAGCGGCCATCACTCCAGCGCCTTCACACGTTCGATCACCTGCGCATCGCGCTCGTCACGCGGCAACGCTCCGGCTTGCTTGAGCACGCTTTGCAGCGCAGCCGCCGCGCTCTCGGTCTTCACTGCCGGTGCCTCGAAGGGCGATGCGGCGCGATAGCTCGACGGCGCGGGACGTTTTTCGTTCCAACCATCTGCGACACGTTCATGCAGTGTGACCCACTTCCATTCATCCGTTGTAGGCTGGCCTTTCAACACGTTGCCTTGCATGAAGAGGCTCAGCGCTCCCGGCGGATCTTCGATGAAAACGCAGCCCTTTGCTGCGTTTGAGGCCGCGCCGGGCAGGTAAGTGTTGCCCAGCAGGTTCACGCGAGCGCCGAGACGCAGTTTCGTGGCGTTGTTGTTCTTCCATTCGGCAAACACATTGTTCACCACTTGGTAATGACCGCCTTCCAACTTCGGATTGCGGTCCTCGCAGCCTGCAAACAGGCAGTGATGAAGCGTGATGCGATCACACTCCGCGCCGGAGAGCCAGCCCTTGCTGTGCGGCGGCGCGGCATCGGCGATGAGGCACCATTGAAAGGTCGCATCCTCCACGCGGCCCCAGGTGTTCACGCCTTCATCCGTGGCCCCGTGGATGGAGCAGTGCTCCACGAGCACGCGACGCGTCACGCCACCCTGCTTGCCCCACAGCAGGATGCCATCGCCGGACGTGCCGCCTTCACTCACATGAATGCGCAAGCCGCGCACAATCACGTCCTCCGCGTTCACCACATCCAGACCATGCCGCTTCAGCGTGATGCCAGCGCCCGGAGCCGTGGACGCATCCAGCGTCACCGATCCCTCGCGAATCCGCAGCCGTGACTTCAGCTCCACCTCGCCCTCGACGGCAAATTGAATGATCCTCGCGCCGCTCTGCGCCAAAGCTTCGCGCAAACTCCCCGCGCCATCATCGGCCAGATTTGTCACCCGGATCACCCGGCCGCCCTCACCACCGCGTGCCGCGGCACCAAAGCCCTCGGCAGCCATTGTGAAGTCCGCAGCATGCAGCCGCAGAATCAACAGCAGTGGCAGGATGAAGCGCAGACGTTTCATGCTTTCGGCTTCGGCGGACAGGCCCAGAGCAACACGATGCCAATCAGAAAACAGCCCACGCTATCCATCAGCGTCCACCACAGCGGTAGCGGGCATTGCAGATCGATCGAGAGATAGGCCGGTCCCGCAGCAACCATGACCCATCCGCACATTCGCACGAGCGGCTGATAGCGCTCCAGATCCCGCGAGATGACCCAGATCAGCGCGGCGATCACGACATAGGCAAAACCAGCGTTGCCGGACAAATAGACGACCAGCGGAGTGATGGGTTGTTTGCCATACCCCATGAGCCACGAGAACTTTTGGAACGCGATCTCCGGCAGCAGCGCTCCTGGCAATCCCGTGAGCAAAATGGCGATCATGAGGCGCAGCATCCAAAGCTGCACGCGGGGGCGGGGAAGGCGGTTGGTGGACATGGGCGACATCTTATCGCGTCGTCATCGGTCCCATTTTCACGACTTCGAGATCTTTTCCCTTCACCTTGCGGATAGGGAGCAGTTCCTCGTGGTTCCAGCGATCATCCGGTGCGCCGCTGACATACCAATCGCCGCCGTTGTCGGCGAGGATCATACCGTGCGTTTTGAGGCCTTCGAGGATCACCTTGGCCGCGCCGGTGAACTTGGAGGTGTCAAAGCTGGCCTTCAATCGCACGCGCATGCCCATCGGCGGCAGGTTTTCATCCTTGTGCGGACTGGCGAAGTGCGTGGCGGGCGGCACATAGGCACGGCGGCTCTTTTTGACCGTGAAGCGCAGCGCATGCGTGAGCTTCTTCGCGCCGCAGATTTCATCGTAGCGGGCGAGTCCGGGCAAAATCGGCAAACCCGCCGCATCGGCACTCGTCCAGCCTGCGGGACGCGATTTCGGGTTCTTCAGATCAAAGACAGCTCCGCTGCTCGCTTTCCAGCTTTTGCCGCCATCGAGCGGGAAGCTGTGAAACAGCTCGTAGAGCTTCCAGTTGTCCTTATCAAGCACCAGCACATGCCGGTCTCCCTCCGCCTGCGGACCGCCTTCGATGTGGGCATCCGGCGGAATGGGATACGGCCCCGGATCGCTCTCATCCGCGTATTCAAAAGCGATGGGCACCTTCGGCTGATCGCCGCTCACGACGTAATACGGAATCCCTCCCGGCTGCCCCTTCCACACCACGCCAAAGTCCTCATGCAGCCCCGTCTCCGCGCCGATGGACGCGATGATCGCATCACTGAGCGGATCGACCTCGTCCTTCGACACATCGCGATTCCATTCATCACCCGCCGGCATGAGCAAAGCACCGCCTAGATCGGCATTCGGTCCGGTTTTGAGTTGTGGCTGCTGAGCAAGCGCAGCACTGGCAATGAGAAGGCAAAGGATGGGTTTCATAGCTGCCTTCTTCAAACGACGCACCTCCCAGCCGATCACTCAGCAATCGGCTGAAATGCGATCACGGTTTGGCACCGCTGCTGACGCCACGCGGATGCTTCTGGAAGAACTCCCACATCAGATCATTCGCGGAGATGTCCATGGTCGAGGGGCCGAGCATTTTCACGATGGGTTCCTTGCCGGGCCAGGTGTGACCGCCGCCTTCGATCTCGATGAGTACGACCTCGCTGCCGTTCTTGCCGCCGCTCCATGTCTTGCGGGTGCATTT
>CALDGV010000465.1 GCA_937941745.1 uncultured Prosthecobacter sp.
AAAATGGCTCGCGGGTGGTCTGAGTCTGGTCATCGCGACCCTGGGCGTGTTTGGGCTGCCAATCCTGCTGCGTTTGACCGACGAGGATGCTCCCGGTTTTGATCAACCGCCGAGCAGTTGGATCCAAGCCACGCTCACGCTGGCTGTTGTTCTCAGTTTGCTGGCCTGGGCGCATCACCGGCGGCCTTTGGGGCCGCGTGTGCGGCTCAGCGCCATGGCACTGCTGATCCTCGGCACTCTGCTGCTTTGCCTTTACTGGCCGCTTCAGACTTCGCCTCTGGAGAATCGCGACCCGGCCCGGGTGGCGGCTCTGACGCCAGCATTCCAAGCGCCGATTCATCTCGAAGAGATCGGTTACCACGAGTGGTCACGCGCGCCTGACAGCAACGGCAGCTTATACTTGCGCAGCCGCATCTACCCCGCCGCGCCCGGTATCCATGTCGCGCTGAAGCCAAAAGGCGCTCGTGTGGAGCAGGGCACCCTCATCACCGACGATCATTGGGAGCCGTGGCGCAATGCATCACGCGTGGGTGAAAATCTGCGCCGTGTGGACTCGAATCTCGCGGCGTTTTTCCCCGAGCGCACGCTGTTCGTCCAACAGCCGGGAAAGCAGCCTGCGTGGATGGGCGTGGGGAATTCCTCCAGCAATCCCTTTGCCGGTCTCAGCCCGGCCTTTGACCGTGAGCAGCCGGTGAGCGTGCAGGCACGTTTCCAGGCGGAATGGTGGCAGCGTGAGAAACTGCTCGACTCCCCCTGTGTCGCGGGCACGACAGCCTCCACGCCAGACGTGACATGGACCGTGCTCGAAACACTCCCGCATCAGATCATGGGGGAGAAAAACACACTCGTCCCCAAGCGCGGTGCCTTCAGCCTGCGGCTGCGCCTCCACACGCGGCAGCACTGGGACCGTGGACTTGCCACGGCTTTCATCCTGCACTCTCCGCAGCGTCGTCTGGCCTGGGTGGGCCAGTTGGAAACGATACATGACGTGCGTGGCATCGGCACCGGTCTGGCGCGGCAGACGCTCACGCTCGGCTGGCAGGACATCCTGAACTACGCGGACGGCGAGGATGCCAAGGTCGATCCCGCTCAGCTCCGCCTCGTGCTGATCAGCGGCCGTCATCTCGGTGAAAGCACCTGGACATGGCATGCGCCGCCGATCGTGCCGCGAGATCACTTCAGTGAGTCGAATCAGCGGGAAATTCGCGGCATGATCCACCTCGGCGGGGGCAGAAACTCTTTCCGTGAGCGCATCGCCAGCCTGAAGGTTCCCATCGCGCAGAGCAACGAGGCGGAAGTGCGCCGCTATCTCCACGATGTCATCGTCGCCATCCGAAGCGACTGGTCGAGCAATAGTGAGGCCACCGAAAAGGACGAGGAAGCGGTGCTCACGCCCCTGTTTGAGCATCACCTCGCCTACCTGCTCGATGTGCCACGTCATCTGTGGCATGTGGGAAAAGACAGCGTGCCAGAGCGGCTCATGCTCAAGTATCTCAACGAAGGGCACCGCGACGCCGTCATCCAGCGCCTCGCCAGCTCACCGCATCTCATCCGCATCGTGCTCCAGCGCGGCTGGACGGAGGCTGCCCGCGCTTACTGGCATGACCGCCTCATGCGCAGCACGCATCTTCCCTACGAGTTCATCCCGCTCCTGCTCGCCTGGGGAGACGCGGCCTCGCTGGACCGCATTGTCACGCTGATGTCTTATCGGCTCGACAGCAGTCACTTTGACAAAGTTCCACGTCCGCCGGAGTTGATCGCGCGTCTGCGCCCGCTGGCCGATGCGCAGTTCCGCGCCAGCACGCCTTTTGCGAATGAATCAGCGGAATCTTCGCATTCGTTGCGCACAGCGGCGGATTTTGGCAACGCCGAGGCTATGGAACTCTGCCTGCGCCAGCTCTCTCTCGATGGCAAAGCCAACCGCGTCAGCTCGCCACTGCCGCACCTTCTCAACCAGCAGGAGAAGCGCATCTGGATGTCTTTCGAGGTGCCTGACTCGAACACGAAGCTCTTCCGCCACCGCACGGTCACGAATTTCGAGTATGTGCCTGAAAAACTCGCCTGGAAGGTTCTGCCATGATCTTGAGCGCGTCATTCGCTTTTCGCACCCTGCATCAGCTCCGCACCGAGGCACGCCATCACGCCTTCAGTGTGCTCTTTTGGATCGCGTGGCTCATGCTGCGGCTCTGGCAGCGCCGCGGCGGCGTTCTTGGCCGCCATGACGAGGTGCTGACACCCTTCATCGAGTTCATCACCGCATGCATCGCCATCAGCATTGTTCATCGCTGCATTCATGCGGACGCCCCGGCCAATCCAGAGACCGCCAGCCTCACACGCGCCATCGGACGCGGGGCGCTGATGCTCGGGAAAGTTCTCTTTCTTCTCCTTGGGGTGCTGATGCCCTTCATCGCGGCGGAAAGCATGCTGTGGCGTGGTTTTGGTCATGACTTGGTTCAACAGCTCGCGCTGACGGCAGGCACCTGTCTTGCTGGTGGTTTCATTCTGGTGCTGGCCGCGACAGTGAGCGCCATCAGCCGCGCCCGGGCACAGGCGCTTGGTTTGGCCTTTGGCGTGCTGGCGCTCATCGGGGCCGCCACCCTCATCGTGCAAAGCATGGAGCGGCACGGGCTGCCGTGGCTGAACAGCATGTTCGAGCACGCCATGTTCATGCGCACGAACAGCGGCATCATCGCTGCGATGATCGCATTTTTTCTCTGCGCTGCCGGTTGCTGGCTGTGTTTTGTGCCCAGGCGTCGCTGCTGGGCCGCGCTGCTGGTGCTGCTCGCCTGTGTGCAGGAGCCGCTCACCACTTCCATGCGGCAGCATGACTGGTTTCGCGGCTGCGACTGGCTTCAACGGCCTGAACGCCACTATGCCGGGGCGCTCGCGCTTCACGTCGGAACGGACGTCTCGAATGAAACAGCTCCAGTGCAGACCCTTTGGCCCACACTACGCCTCAGCGGCCTGCGTGGAGATGAAGCCGCCAGCATCATCGCCTTCGCTCCCATCAAGCCGCTTGAAGCCAAGCACCTTTGGCCCTCCGAAACTTTTTACACCGACATCCCGCTTGCTAGAAACCGCGGCGACATCTGGGCGCACAATGACCACGTCCGAGTCCTCATGCGTCAGGCTCCGGCTGCCACGCTCTGGCTGCAAGGTAGTGATGGCAAATCCAACGACCGCCGCTGGCTCGAAAGCGACCTCAAACCCTTCCAACTCGATCTCGCCGCGCCGCAGACCCAGAAATGGCGGCTGCGTCTCGCCATCCATGGCATCAAACCCGTCGCCACCCTGCCGTTTCGCCAGCTTTGGGATCAATCACACACTTTTCCTCTTCAGCCTGGACTACGCCTCGAATGTGATCCCCTGGCAAGCATGAGCACCGGCGTTTGGAATCTGCGCGGACGCCTCCATCTCAATCACTCCGCCCTCATCGCCTCAGGCACGCATCAACGCATTGCCACTCATGACGGCTGCCCGTTGCCCCCTGCCGTCATCCTCGTGCTGCATGACTCCGAGCTGCGTGAAGCCACGGTTCACGACCTCACTCTCAGCACGCCTGGTCATCGGGTAAACACACCCAGCTACGACCGCGGCTACGCCTGGCAGATCGACAGCGCCACCGGCTTTCATGTGCAGATCGAGGAACCGGACGCCCAATACCAGTTCCTCCACACCACCCGCGAGGATTGGATCGCCAGCACCACGGCCAGCTTCTACCAGCTCGAAGAACGCGGCACTGTCGATCTCGAACTCACCACCGGGCAGATGACCCAGGTGCTGGCGGAGCTGAAAGACACCAAGGCACAGCCGTAAAGATTGGCGCAGCCGATGGGATCATGCAGAGCATCAATGAGGGGATTAGCGGGAGCTGGGGAATGCTTCGGCGTGCTCAAACCTGCACGCTCATCATGAAAACAAAACTCATCCTGCTTTCCCTCGTCCTTGCCAGTTTGTGCCTTTCCAGTTGTGCCAGCGCCGGGCTGGAATTCCGCAATTCATTTTCAGGCCGTGTCACCCCAGGTGAACGAGTCGCCGCCGGAGCCTTCGATCTCGTCACACTCCCCGTGCAGATTCCGGTCATTGTGGCGATGAAGATTTCCGAGTGAGGAAATCGCCCGCAGGCTCGTTTCACCTCATCTCATGAAACGACGCTCCTTCCTCCTCGCCTGCGGCTCGACCGCCTTTGCCGCCAGCGGCAGTGCCACACTGCGCATCGGCCAGATCGGCACCGAGCATGCGCATGCGGCGGGGAAGATGACGGCGATGCGGTCTCTGACAGAGCTTTGGGAGGTCGTGGGCGTGACGGGGCCGAAGGGCTATGAAGGTTTGAAGTCGATGAGCGTCGAAGAACTGCTCGCCGTGCCGGATTTGAAGGCGGTGGCGGTGGAAACAACCGTCGATGCCTCTTGCGAGATGGCACGGCGCTGCATCGAGGCGG
>CALDGV010000466.1 GCA_937941745.1 uncultured Prosthecobacter sp.
AACTGCAAAATGGGAAAAAAACTCAGGTGCCGCCAAAGGCCGTTTTGCCTCGCCTGTGCTTCTCCGTCCCTATAAAGTCTCAGACACAGACTGGCGCTCACTGGTCATCTTTCTCGATGCAAAAAAGTGGAAGTTTGGCGAGTCGGTCCATCTTCACGATAGCAGGCGCACTGAGTCCCGCCAGGTCTCGCTCGACCTCTACAACGCCATGAAGGCAGATAAACGTCTAGCTTCCTTCGCATGACATCTGTTTCCATCATGCTGGCGCTTTTCCCGCTCCCGTCGTGTAGTCCTGAGCGTGGATTTACCACCCGGACATGTCGAAGAGTATGAAGATGATCCCGGGCAGATTCTTTTGGAGCAGCAAGGCTCGAAATATCCACGGACATCCAATGCCTGCCCTTTTGACCTTCACACACTATCGTTTGCCATTCGGCGTTCGGACTTCGCTATTCCACCATGTCTCCCATCCTCATCAGCAACAGCTTTCCTTTTTCCCTCGTGCGCCGGGCCATGCGAGTGGAGCCGCGCGGTGTGGGGGAGCTGCTCACGGCCATGCATGAGCGGCCCTGGGTTTCCGCCTGGGGGCATGAGAACACCGTGGCCGCCGCAAGTGCCATCGCCTGTGCGGATTTGCGGCCTGCCACACCGCGCCCGGCGCTTTGCCTGGATGCGGAGAATCTGCCCAGCCTGGACGGCCAGTCCTTCGCCGAGGTCTGGCTGCTATCTCCCGATTACGCCCCCGGCTTCCGCCCGCAAATCGGCAGCGAAGTGCCTGCCGAGGCTTTCACTGGTTGGCAGGTGCTCAGGATGTCGTTTGCCCCAGATCACACAAGCCCAAAACCATGACTTCCATCACTCTAGTGCAGCTCATTAGCGAGCAAACCATACAGAACCTGCTTCCTGTGCTTCGGCTCAGGCCTGTCAGGCTTGTTCATCTCGTCACGCCCAAAACAGCCGCGAAATCGGCGATGTTAAGGGCAGCGGCCAAGTCAGCGGGTATGGAGCCGGAATTGGAAACCATTCAGCTTTCCGCCATGCCAGGCATATCGGAATGCTTCAACGCGGTGAGCCAGACACTCAAGGACATGCCCGCGGATGGCCAGGCAGTTGTGAACTTCACCGGCGGCACCAAGCTCATGAGCATCGGCGCTTTCGCGGCGGCGCAGAGCCTGCAGGTTCCATCGTTGTATGTGGACACCCAGGATGCCTGCTTTGTCGATGGTGCCACCAGTCCTGTGATGAACGCTTTGTTGTCGGGTGACTGGAGCTTCACCCCGATACGCAAGCAACTGCGGGTCGATGTGCTGGGCATCGCCAACGGTGTTTCTCGAATCACAGCCACCAAGTCCTGGCAGGAGATGCTTCCACTGGCTGAGCATCTCTTTGGCAACATCGCGGACGAGCAGACCACCCATGCAGCGATCATGGGGACGAATGGAATCTTTGCCAAGGCGCAGGAGCCGCGCACGCCAAAGGACTGGCTCAGCATCCTCGACAAACCCATACGCCTGCCAGCAACGGTGGCCTCGCTTGCTGCAGCTGTGAATCTGGTGCGCCCGGGGTCCAAAGCCGACGAGGTTCTGCTCCCTGACTCCAGCCGTGCCGAACTACAGCATCTAGCCCAGCATCAAGTGGCGGATTTTGCCCCCCGTTTCTTCCGTGCCGTCAGCCCCATGCAGCAGGCCGTGGCTTTCCTGACTGGTGGATGGTGGGAGGTCATCGTGTGTGATGCAGCACAAAAGAGCGGATTGTTCCGCGATCTGCGCTGGTCTTGCCAGGTCGGGGACCGCAACGGTCCGGACACCGAGGAGGACGTGCTTGGAGTCGATGGAGTGGAGCTGCTCTATATCAACTGCAAGCGTGGAGGGGCAAAAGCACGGCTGCTCCCGCTTCTCGAAGAAGTCCGAGCAAGGGCTGCTACCATTGGCGGAAGTTTTAATCGCCGCTTCCTCGCTCTGCTCCAGCCCCCCCAAGGCAAAACGGCCGCCAATCTGCAACAGCAGGCGGCGCGGCTTGGTATTCGGATCATCACCGGCCAAACGATTTACCAGCCCGGAGTGTTTGCGCGCTGAGTTTCCTTCTGCCCCCGTCATCAATTAGTTCGTCATTCCCATGCCCACCACTCTCCTTGCCGTCACCGGTCTGTCTCCTGCCATCGTTACAGAAACTGTCTGGGCGCTTGCTCAGGAGAAGAAGCGCGTGCTGCCGGAGCGCGTCGTTTTCATTACCACCTTCGTCGGCGCGGAAAAGATCCAGCAGCAGCTTTTCTCCAGACTGCCTGCTTTTGGCGGAAAGACTGCCTGGGAGGCTTTGCGGGCCGCGCTCAAGGCCAAGGACCACGAGCTCATTGCCGAGGCTCCTCGTGTCATTGGGCAGGCTAACCGCAAGACCGGCACTTTTGATGGCCTGGCGGATATTGTCACTCGGGAGCAGAACGACCTCGCTGCGGCTTTCATCTTGGAGCAGGTGCGGCAGGTGGTGACAAACCCGGACACCCACCTCGTTGCCAGCATCGCCGGCGGGAGGAAGACGATGGGTGCCCTGTTGCACGCCGCCGTCACCCTCATCGGGAGGGAGACGGACCGCCTCACTCACGTGCTGGTGGATGCGCCGTATGAGACCATGCCAGGCTTTTTTTTCCCCGGCCAGCCCGGCCCGGCGCTGAAGGATCGTGAGGGCAAAGATCACCCGCCAGCCATTGCTGGGGTTCATCTGGCAGACGTGCCCTTCGTGCCGCTGCGGAACCGTTTTGAGGACATCCAGGACTTCCCCGGCAGTTTCGACGGACTGCGGCTGAAGTTCTGCCGCGAGCTGAAGGCGGACGCCGCCCGCCCGCGCCTGCTGGAGATCAGTTACCGGAAAAAGACCCTGTGGGTGGATGACCAGCCGGTCAGGCTGCGGGTGAAGCTGCTGGCCGTCCTGCACTTTCTGCTCACGCGTCAGGAGAAAGGCCGCAGCCCCGAGACCCAGGAGGAGGCCGCCCAGCGCATGAACAAATGGCTGGCGAAGGCGGACTTCATCCCAGTCGGCCTCAAACCCGAGGAAAACAGCATCGCCGCTGAGACCATCCGCCATGAGTTGAGTGACCTGCGGAGACCGCTGGCGAAGGCGGGCTACTACCTGCCGGAGCGCTTCGGCCAGGAGTTCCCTCCCTTCACACTAAGATTGCGGGAGTGAGGACCGCAGGCGCGGAATGACAAAAAGCCAAATGACGATTGGGATGAGGGATTCCAAGCGGAGCCTCTGGGGCGTCGTTCTTCATTCGCCAATCCACGAAGCGGTAGCCTTTCAGCTGGGTGGGGTTTGATGCCCGAAGGCCTCAAGGGTGACCTGAAGCTGTCGGACACCGTGTCTCCAATGCCTTTCGGCTAGGTGGGGTTTGATGCCGGCATCAAATCGTTCAAAGAGTCTTACGGGAGCGCTCGTCTCCAATGCCTTTCGGCTAGGTGGGGTTTGATGCCAAGGCACGATAGAAAAAAGAGGCGGAAGGTAACTCGAAGTCTCCAATGCCTTTCGGCTAGGTGGGGTTTGATGCCGTTCAACATCTGGACCTGGTCCTGCCGGTATGGCGAAGTGTCTCCAATGCCTTTCGGCTAGGTGGGGTTTGATGCCGCGCTTCAGCAGGATTTCTCAACTGCCAAGAAAG
>CALDGV010000467.1 GCA_937941745.1 uncultured Prosthecobacter sp.
TCAATGCGTCTGGCAGCTACACGTTCAACATCACGCCTCCTGCCGGAACCAGCAGTGGCACCAAGTGGATGCGTTTGCGCCTCGCTGAAGGTTCCTCGCATCCAGGCTTCAGCGGGCTGTCCACCTTGAAAGGTGAGGTCGAGGACTATCCCGTCGTTGTCGGGGGCAGCATTGGCAACCTCGTGTGGATCGACACGGACGGCGATGGCGTCAAAGATGCCGATGAATCCGGCCAGCCGGGGGTCGTGGTGCAGCTTTGGCGGCCCGGCAGCAATGGTATCGAGGAAAACGGCGGCGGTGATGACGTGAAGGTGGGAGCAGATCTGGTGACCGACCTCCAGGGCCAGTATCTCTTCACCGGCCTCTCCGCAGGCGGCTATTATGTCAGGCTGCCCTCCCCACCGGCCTTTTTCCCTGTCACCGCCGCCGGAGTCGATGCTGCGGACAATCAGCACAATGATGACAACAACGGCCAGCAGCCCCAGGGCGCAGGCACGGCGATCCGCAGCCCGGTCATCACGCTCACGCTCGGTGCTGAGCCGGCCTCGGGGGTGGATGGCGACGATGCCAATGGGGATCTGACCATCGACTTCGGTCTGGCGAGCAATGATGTCAGCTATGCAGCGAACCTCATCGACAACCCCAGCTTTGAGCGCAATGGCGGCGCGAACACTTCCGGGGCGCCGTTTGCTGCGCTGAGCTACAATGGCGGCGGCACCAGCTTTGGGAATGGCGTGAACTCCCTCCGCTGGGTTCAGGGAGTCAACCCCAGCAGCCCCCTGGGCAGCCCGATTGACCGGATGAAGGTCCTCGCCGTAGGCAGCGGTGCCCGCGTGGCCTGGATGGAAAGCAGCCGCGCTCATCATGGCCGCCGTTTCATGCTTCTGGAAGGCGAGCTTTCCTGTGTCGAAGTCCGGCCTGCGGGCGGGGGATCCTGGAGCAGTGTCCTCACGCCAGGAGGCACCTATCAGTTCAGCGTCTGGGCGGACACGGCCAGCGCGGCAGAGGCCTCCTTCCAGCTCGACCTGGCGGCGAGCCGAGCCATCTACCTCATCGGCAGCAGCACCTCGCCGCTGCACTACTACACGGCCTCGCAGAATCGCTGGAGCGGCGCAGTCGCTGGCTTTGGTGCGGGCGATTACACGGGCTGGAATGAGGCGTCAGTGAACACGAACCGGCCTAACTGGAGGCGCTTCACCTACACCTTCCGCATCTCTCCTTCCGCCACGGCAGCCCAGATCGACAGCGCCACGATGATTCTGAGCGCCCAGCCTGGCAGCGGACCGCTGGCGATGGATGACATCATGCTCTCCCAGCCCAGCCTGAGCCTTGGCAGCCATGTCTGGAATGATGCGGACAACGATGGCCGGCGTGAATCTGGTGAGTCCGGCATCTCCGGGGTCACCGTGCAGTTGTTCAACCCAGGCGCAGACAATGCAGTCGGCGGCACTGGCGCCAACGCCGACACCCAGGTCGGCAGCAGCATCACCACGGATGCTGCTGGAGCTTACCGCTTCAGCGCACTGAGCCCCGGAAATTACTATGTCAGAGTTACCGCGCCTGCCGGGCACAAGACCACCGGCACGCCCGCTACGACGGACGACAACGTGGA
>CALDGV010000468.1 GCA_937941745.1 uncultured Prosthecobacter sp.
AAATCTTTCTTGGCCTTCTCAAACTGAAATTGTTGGCAGATGAAGTAAGGGTCTACGCCGGGCCTGAAGCGCACTCGCATCAAATTATTGTTGAATGTCGCGTTGCCTGGACCGGGATAAATCGCAACCTTGCCAACTAGCTCTTTTGAGTTGCGCGTATTGAAAAGAAAGTCCCCTTTTTTAAGGCCATAATCCGCGACTTCAGAAGCAGCAGCATTGGTCCCCTGAACCTTTTCCGGCAGAAACGCTCCATCGCTAGTGATCGCGTCCATTCGCACATAAGGAACGGGCATCCCCCAATCAAACTCCTCTGACGAACGCACAAGGCCAAGTTTTGTGTCTGCGGCAACTTCTTCGAATGTCACGGTTTTCCACTTTTTCGGATTGGTTGATGGATCACCAAACATCTCCAGGAACACGGAGCGGAGGAAGGCGTCGGTGAGGCGGAGGGCTTGTTGGCGCTTGCGGCGGATCAGGTCTGCTTTGTCGAGGATGGTGGCGATGCGCTTTTGATCGACTCCCTGATAGTCTGGCACCTCATAGCGCTCCAAAAATGATTTCGGAACGCGCTTTTGGCCTGCTGAGCCGGTCATATTTTTTGCCGCCTCAGCTCTGAATCGGTCACTCCATATTTGGTGAAAGATAAATCGACTATCGACTCCAGGTTTGGCACGCAAAACATGAAACTCTGTTGAACCAAATCCAATCGGAGATCTCATCCCCTCAATAACGGTAGCCTTACCATTTTCCATACAAGGCGTGATCTTTGCCAGGAGAACATCATTATCCATGAACGCTGTGTAGCCTGTAGTGACGTCTGCAAGGCAACGCGTCTGGCCAAGCGATAGCGAACCATTCTCACCGACGGATGCCATTGGCACGAACGCTACCTCCGCTTGTGACGAGAGGTTTTCTGGGATTGGAGTTGGCGGGTTTATCCACGCCAGCGATGAAAGTGGAACCATCTTACTCATCGCACCATCCCCTCCAATTCGTTGATGTCAGCCAGGATGTTCAATTCCAGTTCACGCAGCTTTCCAAGAATCACCTGGGGCTTTTCATACACTGCCTCCTCGTGCTTGGTCTCCTTGTAGCGATTCAGAGACAGGTCGTAGTTGTTGCCTTGGATCTCACTCACCGGAACGAAGAAGTGACGTGAAGTGCGGTCGTTGACCTGCTTCGGATCACGGGCTTTCCATTGTGCCACAAGGTCAGGGAGGTCGGTCTTGTCAGGCTGGGGTGTGCGTTTGTCATCCAGGCTAAAGCCATCGGCCTGCACGTCATAGAACCACACGTTGTCCGTGCGGCCACCTTTGGTGAAGAAGAGAATGGCGGTGGAGACGCCGGCGTAGGGTTTGAATACCCCAGCGGGAAGTGAAACAACGGCTTCCAACTGATGCTCGTCCACGATCATTTGGCGCACACCCAGATGAGCTCCACTGGAGCCAAAGAGAACCCCGTCGGGCACGATCACTGCCGAACGTCCACCCTGCCTCAGCATGCGAAGGATGAGCACTAGGAACAGCAGCTCACTTTTCTTGGTCTTCACCCGGCTGCGAAGATTCGGGTCCATGTTGTCCGCATCAATGGTGCCTTTGAAAGGAGGATTGGCCGGGATGACATCGAAGAACTCGGAGGCCTGTTTGGGGAAGCGCTCGGCAAAACCAGTATTTAACGTGTCCTGATACTGAATGCTGGGCGACTCGATGCCGTGCAGCAGCAGGTTCATGGCCGCGATGCGGAGCATGGTTTGGTCGAAGTCATAGCCATAGAGCATGTCGCTCTGGATATGCTCGCGATAAGGCTCCAGGAGGTCACCGGGATAATGCTTTTCGACGTGCCCGTCGTCGTCACGCTCTTCTTCGATCAACTCGGGGCTGGAATACTTCTGCTTCAGGAAGTCCATGATGCCGACCAAGAAGCCTGCGGTGCCACAGGTAGGGTCGCAGCAACGTTCGGAAGGCTTTGGGTCCAGCATCTCGATCATCGCCCGGATGATGTGACGCGGTGTGCGGAACTGACCGGCAATGCCTGCGGTGCTCAGCTTGGAGAGAAGGTATTCATAAAGGTCTCCCTTGGTATCGCCCTGAGTAAGTGGCAGCTCCTCAATGGCATTCACCGCACGAACCAGCAGGTTGCCATTCGGGATCAGACAGTTGGCATCCTTCAAGAAGCGGCCCAGCGCTGAATGCTTCACGATGTCTGTCCGCATGAAGGGGAAAAACTCATCCCGGACGATCTTGAGCATCTCGTCTCCCCCACGATTGCGAAAGTGAGACCAGCGCAGGTGCTGCCTGTCAGCGGGAAAAACCCCTTCAAACGGGCGGTTCAGTTTGGCTGCGCGGCTCTCATTGCGTGACTCTGTCAGATCCAGCAGCCTCGCAAACATGAGGTAGCTGATCTGCTCGATTACGGTGATAGGATTGGTGACGCCACCGGAGTGAAACTCCAGCCAGAGGGCGTCGATTTTGGATTTAAGGCGGTTGGTAACCATGAGTGAAAGGGGCTAGTGGGGTTAAGCGGCGACTTGGTTGATGTCTTTGAGCAGTGACAGTAGATCATCAACCTGCTGGGTATTCGTGAAGACGCCATCCACCCCGCTGCCGTGTATGGTGGTGAAGGGAGCTTCCCAGAGTTTCTCCAGCTCAATCGCGCCATAGCGGGAGATGTAAGACTTCAACAGCTCCAGGAAGCGGATCTGGTTGGCATTCAGTGCTGGATACTTCTGCACGAAGGCTCGGAACTTCTCGTCCACCTTTTCGGCATCCAGTCCGATAATCTGGCGAATGGCGAGGTCGATCCGCTGCGCCTTGTTGGGGTAATGAATGAGCAGCTCTTCAAGGTGAAGGTCCGGGTCCTGAAGAAGAACGTCAGTGGTCAGTTCCTCCAGGTCAGAGGGGGCTACTGGCAAGCCTGCACGGATCTTTTTCAGAGCCGTGCTTTCTTCCATGAGGGCACGGAGAACCCCCTCCACACGGCTGCGGTAGTGGGCCAAATCTAAACCTTCGAGCTTGGGTTTGTGTGGGTTGACTTCAAACTTAGTGGCATCCTCGCGCACATTAAGGATCAGAGGCCCCACGGGATTGATGGTGCTCTTTCTGCGGAATCGCATGATGCCACGAAGCTCTGTGCGTACCCCTTCCAGATCAGCGATGGAGGCTGTTTCGTAGAAGGCAGGAGACTTTGCCTTTTGAATCGTCGTAAGCCTCTCAGCCACCTGCGTGAGATTGATGGGCAGGTCGGAGACCTGATTGATGATCGTGTCGCGAATATCTGCCGCTGCGGCTGACAGAGTGTCGTATTCCTTCCACCCGTGGTCACCCTTGGCCGACACCGAACCATCAGCCCGCAATTTCCCTTCGTAAGTGCCACTATCTCGGGACCACTGAAGCTCCAAGCGGTCATCCGTGGCCCAATGCGCTTCCACTCCTCCGGCTGCATCGC
>CALDGV010000469.1 GCA_937941745.1 uncultured Prosthecobacter sp.
TGAAATAAATCACCCGCGGAGTCTGCGGACTGATCAAATCGTTCTGCTTGCTGGTCTTGGAGAAGACCATGACCTGGGATTCTTCAGGGATGCCGAAGTGCTTCAGCACGCCGCGCAGAACGCTCCAGGCATCCGTGCGGTCAATTTTCAGCTTTCCCGCACGCATGAGTTTTTCCATGGCATAGGCGGAGTCGTTTGGCTGGGTTTCAGAGTAATGAATCGGGGCCAGCTCATACTCGTTCTCCGCCAGCACAACGATCGCGGGCAGCACGACCAGGGAAAAGATGCATCGGATAGACATGATTTGATGCATGTGGATACGGCGCTCCCAACCAGGCTATTGCCTGCCGCTTGGCAGGTGGTGTGCGCCGATTGTGCTGACCTCAGGGCAGCTTCACCGAATCTTTCACCCAGGCGGCATAAGGTTCGGCCACCTGGTCTGGGGGGAAGGCGATGATTTCAGGCACTTCGTAGGGATGCAGTTCCTGTAGGCGGCAGGCCATGCGGGGAAAGACATCCACCGTAGTTTTCAGAATGGCAAGCACCTCGGCGCTTGTCTCCACCACGCCCTGCCAGCGATAGATGGATTCCACGGCGGGAATCAGATTCACACAGGCTGCCAACTGCTCCTCCACGAGCTGCCTGCCGATGCTTCTGGCCTTATCCAGATCGGGAAACGTGCAGAAAACCAAGCGCAGGTCCGACATGGCCGAGCAGGACCGGCTTACCAGCCGAACTTCTTGATCACTGCGCGTTTGCGCAGGTCATTCATCCATTTGTCCAGGGTGCCTTTGGAGCGGTCGGCCTGGATTTCACGTTGGATGGAGGAGCGCACTTCACTCAAAGGCTTGGCTTCACCATGCTTCACAGCCTCGCAGGCAATGATGATGTAGTAGCCTTCCTCGTCGATGACCGGGCTGATGCCTCCCTGCTTGAGGGCAAAAGCAGCGCTGGCGATCGTGGGCTTCATCTGATCCCGGGCCACCCAGTCGTCCTCATAAAGGCTGTCCGGGGA
>CALDGV010000470.1 GCA_937941745.1 uncultured Prosthecobacter sp.
CGGTTTGGCGGGCTTTTTGGCAGCAGGCTTGGAGGGCTTGGGAGGAGTCTTTTTCGACACCGGTTTCTTCAAGGCCGGCTTGGCGGCCTTGGACGACTTCTGGGTTGGTTTCTTGCTCACAATTCAGCTCCTCCTGTTTTGAAGTATCAGCCAGCCTTTGCCTTCGACACTTGCGATCCGCACCGCCCTCGCGCTGGAAGTTGGTCCGGGGTAGCTAATTCGCAAAGTTAGCGGGACGTTGGTCCAGTTGCCAAGCCTCAATTGCTCCAAGAGCGGGCTAAATTGAGGATCATCCCGGTTAAAGTAGGCGTGTAACACGCCCGGCTCGACCGGATGCCGGAGCTCTATGACCTCCAGCGAGGCTGCTTCAGGGGGGATCTCGGCTGGCGAAGAAACCTTCGAGGCGATGACCCGGAACAGCACCGGCTGCACGGGCTTCCGGGCCAGGAAATCTTTCCACTCCAGTTCGCCGTAATGCACGCTGGACTCCCAATCGACGGAAACCTGCCCTTCCGAACCCTCCTCCACGATGACACAGAGAGGTTCGGCGTTGGCAAACAGCGCCTGGGCATAGGCCAGATGATGGCCGGGCTCATTCACCGGCATGACCCAGCCCAGGGACTGAAAAGCCCCGGGATTGAGGAGGTGGTTCTGGTAGTAGGCTTCCATCAGCGGGCGGACCCGCTCCCGCTCCCGCGAACTGGCCAGCTTCTCATCGAGGGTTCTGGCGGTGAAAAACTGGCGCACCGCAGCCTCGATCCTGGCTTTCCTGACATCTGCCATGGCCGAATCCTGCCCTTGGTCTGCCGTGGACTGGGGAGCCGAGGGCAGTTGATTGAGCCCGAGGATTCCGCCGGACGATGCCTGTTGCTCAGGAGGCCGCTGCTCCGATGGCGCCTCAACAACCTCTCCCATCAGTGAAGGATCGATGCGCGGGCCGTGGCGGTCAATCTGAGTCACGGCGACATAAAAGACGACGGCCACGGTGACGACGAGCGCCGTGCAGCCTGTCAGCTTGGCAAGCGCATTAAGCATGGCCTCCCGCTGCCGGATTCGGCTTGTACGGGACGGTGGAGGCCTTTGGGTCATGAAGCACTTCTCCGAAAATGGAGCCGAAGGCGGGAATCGAACCCGCGACCCGCGCATTACGAATGCGCTGCTCTACCGCTGAGCTACTTCGGCCCGTACGAAGGGGAACACGAGCGGCATTTTATAGCGGGGCGGAAAAGCTTGTCATTTTCTTTCTCTGCACTGCCGGAGAAATTTAGCCCCCGACGCACGGCCAAACTTGCGCAGCACCAGCAGCCTGCGGAAGGTTTTTCACTTCGTCCACCCACCATGGCCTCCCCCCCTGCAGAATCATCGCCTTATTCAGAGTTCCAGGCCGAGCTCTCTGAAATTCACCGCCACAAATGGCTGACCAGCGAACGCGAAGGCCGGGACATCGGCTTTGAGCAGGCCCTGACTGAATGGGCGGCCCATCATCGCCAGTCCTGGCGGCAGGCACGCAACCTGAAGCTGAAAGCGGAAAAGTAGCCCCCTCAACGCGCCGCCGAGCAGAAAAGGCGTGCATCCCGTCCTCGAAACCGATCTGTTCCACCTCCGACCGATGAAATTGACCTCCTTGATCCTGCTTCTGGCCCTCTCCTCCCAGGCTGCTGAACCCGTCGTCATCAAGCTCTGGCCTTCTGGAGCCCCTGAAAAGCCCGGCGTGAAGATTGGACCGGAAGAGGAGATTCAGAAGGGCGATGGCATCAAGCGCGTAACGAACGTCACCGATCCAACGCTCACCATCTCCAAGCCCGAGAAGGCAAACGGCACCTGCGTCGTGGTCTGCCCTGGAGGCGGTTACAGCATTCTGGCCATCGAGCACGAAGGCACCAAAGTCTGTGACTACCTCAATTCCCTCGGTGTCACAACGGCGCTGCTGAAATACCGCGTGCCGCGCCGTGATCCCGCCAATCCAAGTGTCGAGCCTCTCCAGGACGCCCAGCGTGCCATCGGCATTCTGCGGCACCGCGCAGCTGAGTTTGGCATCGCCCCCGACCGCATCGGCATCCTGGGCTTCTCAGCGGGCGGACATCTCACCGTCATGGCAGCCCTGCACGCCAATGACCGCACGTATCCCCAGGATCCTGCCCTGGACGTGCCCGACGCGACTCCCAACTTTGCCATTCCGGTGTATCCCGCCTATCTGGTGACCAAGGAAGAGACCTTCACGCTGCTTCCTGAGGTCAAAGTCACGGAGAAATCGCCGCCCATGTGCCTGATTCACGCCCATGATGACAAAGGCACCACCAGCTCCAGTTCCAGCGCCCTGCTTTACCTGGAGTACAAAAAGCTCGGCCTGCCCGCCGAACTGCACATTTACGCCAAGGGCGGACATGGCTTCGGCATGAAGGAGAGCGGCCTGCCGACGGCCACTTGGCTCATCCGGGCCGGGGAATGGATGAAAGCCATGGGCTGGCTGCCCTGATCTTGGGCGGCCACCTTTGTCATGCAGGGCAAGATGGAGGCGCGGGCATCGTATCCCCTGCCCCTCATGCTCCGCCCATCCATCGCCCTGATCAGCCTCAGCACGCTCACTGCCAGCGCCGCGACGAAGCTCGACTTCAACCGCGACATCCGGCCCATCCTCAGTGACAACTGCTTCGCGTGCCACGGGTTCGACGCAAAGAAGCGCAAAGCTGACCTGCGGCTCGACACGCCGGAGGGCGCCTATCAGGCGATTGAAGGCAGCTTTCCCGTGAAGCCCGGCCAGCCTGAGGCCAGCAGCATCATCGCACGCATCGTCAGCACAGATCCGGACGAGGTCATGCCGCCGCCGGAATCCCACAAGAAGGTGACCCCTCAGCAGGTGGAGACCCTCAGGCGCTGGATTCGAGAGGGCGCGGAATACAAGAAGCACTGGGCTTTTGAAAAGCCCGTCAAAGCCACCCCGCCCAAGGTTTCAGGCGGCCTGCAGCAGAACCCCATCGACCATTTCATCCAGGCCCGGCTGACCCAGGAGGGCCTGGCCCCGGCTCCAGAAGCCAGCAAGGAGACCTTGATCCGCCGGGTGACGATGGACCTGACCGGACTGCCACCAACCCCTGCCGAGGTCGATGCCTTTCTGGCAGACACACGCCCCGACGCCTACGACAAGCTGGTGAACCGCCTGCTGAAATCAGAGCGGTATGGCGAGCACATGGCGCGCTACTGGCTGGATGTGGCCCGCTACGCCGACACCCACGGCCTGCACCTCGACAACGAACGCAGCATGTGGCCCTACCGCGACTGGGTGGTGCGCGCCTTCAACGACAACCTGCCCTACGACGAGTTCACCCGCTGGCAGATCGCTGGGGATCTTCTGCCCAACGCCACCCTGGACCAGCAGATCGCCTCCGGCTTCAACCGCTGCAACGTCACCACCAGCGAAGGCGGAAGCATCAATGAAGAATTCATCTTCCGCTATGCCGTGGACCGCACGGACACCACCGTCGCAGCCTGGATGGGGCTGACCGCCGGCTGCGCCGTCTGCCATGACCACAAGTATGACCCTATCAGCCAGAAGGAGTTTTATTCCCTGTACGCCTTCTTCAACAGCGCCGCCGATCCGGCCATGGATGGCAACATCCTGCTCACACCGCCCATCCTCCGGCTTTCCAACGCCGAACAAAAGAAGCAACTGGCCGACTTCGACGCGAAAATCGCCGCCACCCAGGGCAAGATCCGCGAAGCCATTGCCAACCTGAAATACACCGACCCGGCCACCTTGACGCCACCACCGCCGGTGCAGACCAGTGAAGTGGTCTGGTTCGAGGACAGCTTTCCCGCCGGAGCGGACATCGGGGTCGCGGGTGCTCCAACCCAGATCATCAGCAAGGAGAAAGGTCCGGTCTTCAGCGGCAGCAGCGCCCTCCGCCGCACGGGCAAGGGGGTGACGCAGGACTACTTCACCAAGGGAGCCAGCTTTGACATCCCGGCGAATGGCAAGCTGAGCGTGCAGTGCTTCCTGGACCCACAGGACGCCCCCAAGGCGGTCATGCTGCAATTCTTTGTCGGCGGCTGGAATCACCGGGCCGTGTGGGGAGAGGAAGGCGCGATCCCTTTCGGCAAGGTGCGCACGCCTGAACGAGTGCTCGTGGGCAAGCTTCCCGAACTGGGCCAGTGGGTGAAGCTGGAAGTGCCCGCTGAAAAACTCGGCCTAAAGCCTGGGATGAAGGTCACCGGCTTTGCCTTCACCCAGTTCAATGGCACCGTCACCTGGGATCGTCTGGCAGTGAGCTCACGCGTCGATCCTGCCAAGGATCCCCAGTGGTCCTGGAAGGTGTGGAGCGAGCGCAATCAAGGCAAGCGGGTCGCAGAGCTGCCCTATGACCTGCAGACCCTCGTCCGGGGCAAAAAAGCCGCAGAATGGACGCCTGCGGAGGTGAAGCGGCTCCAGGACTGGTGGTTTGAAAACGAGTTCCAAGGTGCCCGCCAGATCGTGCATGGCGTCCGGGCCGAAAAACTGGCGCTGGAAGCCCGGCGCAAAGCTTTGGAAGACACCATCCCTGCCAGCTTCATCATGGCGGACCTGCCGGAACCTCGCGAAAGCTTCGTCATGGTGCGCGGCCAGTATGACAAGCCAGGGGAGAAAGTCGGCCGCACCACTCCCGCCGTCTTTCCTCCATTGCCCAGGAAGGAGGGGCAGCCCACGCGCCTGGACCTGGCCAACTGGCTTGTCTCCCCCGAACATCCGCTGACGGCACGCGTGCAGGTCAACCGCCTCTGGCAGCAGTTTTTTGGCACGGGACTGGTCAAGACAAGCAATGACTTCGGCTCCCAGGGCGAACCACCGAGCCATCCCGAGCTGCTGGACTGGCTGGCCGTGACCTTCCGTGAAAGCGGCTGGGACATGAAGGCCCTGGTGAAACTGCTGGTCACCTCCCACACCTACCGGCAGGCCTCGCAGTTCTCGCCGCAAGGTGCCCAGATGGATCCGGAGAACCGTCTGCTCAGCCGGGGGCCGCGCTTCCGCCTCGATGCCGAGGTCGTGCGCGACAGCGCACTCTTTGTCAGCGGCCTGCTGAGTCCAAAGATGGGCGGCAAGGGCGTGAAGCCTTACCAGCCCGAAAACATCTGGGAGCCAGTGGGCTTCGGCGGCAGCAACACGCGCAACTACATCCAGGACAAAGGCGAATCCCTCTACCGCCGCAGCCTTTACACCTTCTGGAAGCGCACGGCCCCGCCGCCCGCGATGACCACTTTTGACGCCCCCAACCGCGAAAGCTACTGCCTCCGCCGTGAACGGAGCAACACCCCGCTGCAGGCGCTGAACCTGATGAACGACGTGCAGTATTTTGAAGCCTCGCGGAACTTTGCCCAGCACCTGCTGAAGGCGCAGGGCACGACGGACAGCCGCATCACTGCCGGATTCCGGGCCGTGACCAGCCGCCACCCGAGTGCGCAGGAGGCGGAAATCATCCGCAGTGCGCTGGAGCAGCACCTGGCCGCCTTCCGGGCTCGGCCCGAATCCGCCAGACAAGCCATCACCTACGGTGAA
>CALDGV010000471.1 GCA_937941745.1 uncultured Prosthecobacter sp.
CCGCGGGGCTCAGATTGCGGCTGGCGAGCTTCACGGGATCGAGCATCACACGCACCGCGCGACGCGATCCGCCGAGCAGCGTCGTTTCGGCCACCAGCGGCACCTGTTTGATCGATTCATCCACCTGCGCGGCCAGTCGGCGCAGCGTGAGGTGATCATAGCGGGCGCTGTGAAAGGTGAGCGCGAGGATCGGCACGTCGTCGATGCTCTTAGGCTTGATGATCGGCATCGAGACGCCCATCGGCATGCGGTCAAAGTTCGAGCGCAGCTTCTCGGTGATCTTCACCAGACTGCGCTCGGGATCTTCGCCCACCTTGAAGCGCACGATGACGAGGCTGTCGCTGTCGCGCGAGGTGCTGTAGAGGTATTCCACGCCAGGAACTTCCCACAGCAGCTTTTCCATCGGCCGCGTGGCACGCTCCTCGATCTCCTTCGCGGTCGATCCTGGCATGGCGACCATGACATCGATCATCGGCACTTTGATCTGCGGCTCCTCCTCACGCGGCAGCAGCACCACTGCCGCCGCACCGAGCAAAACGGACGCGATGACCACCAGCGGCGTCAGCTTCGAATCGATGAACGCCGCCGCGATGCGGCCTGCGATGCCGAGAGAATGGTTTTGGGCTTCACTCATGGCTGCACGGTCACGGGTTGGCCGTTGGTGAGACGCGCGATGTCGCTCACGATGACCTGTTCACCTTCCTCGATGCCGGAAAGCACCTCGACACGACCGTCGAGCATCTTGCCGGTCTTCACGAGCCGCAGCGCGGCTTTTCCATCCTTTGCCACAAACACGATCTCCATCTGCCCACGCTTTAAAACGGCGCTTTGCGGCACCAGTAGCAGCTTCGTCTCCGCCACCGGCACGGACACGCGGCCAAACTGCCCCGTGCGCAGGCCTTCCATCGCTGGAAGATCGAGCTTCACCAAAAACGTGCGGCTCACCGGATCGGCCACCGGCGAGATTTCGCTCACCGTGCCCTCGATGACCTTCGCTAGGCGCACCGGCATCTTTTCGCCGAGCTTTACGCGATCCAAAATCGCCTCAGGCAGATCGGCTTCAAAGCGCAGCGAGGTCGGCGCCTCGATTTCGAGCAACGGCTTGCCCGGCATCGCCAGATCGCCCACATCGGCGAGCTTGCGCGTGACCACGCCGTCGAAGGGCGCGGTGACTTTGGCGTAGCTGAGCATCGTTTCGGCCTCGCTGACGGCTCCCGTGCCGATTTTCACACGAGCCTCCGCCGCATCGAATTCCTGCCGCGTGGTCGCATTGCTGGCGATCAGCTGCTTTTGACGATCAAAGTCGCGTTTTGCCTGATCGAGCATCGCACGGGCCTGATCTACCTTCGCCTGGATCTCCTGCACATCGAGCCGCGCGAGCAAATCGCCCGCTTTCACCATCGCGCCCGGCGTGGCGGTGTAGTCGAGCACGCGACCGCTGACCTTCGCCTCGACCATGGCGCGTTTTTTCGAGCGCACCGTGCCCACGACCTCCTCCACCGCCGTATGGGGGCTCCATTTCGCCGCCTCGGCCTTCACGGTAACGGCCGGCAGCAACGCAGATGGAGCGGGGGTTTGTTCATGCCTGCCGCAAGCGGCCAGCACGAGGACGGGGAGGAGGCGTGAGAGGAGTTTCATCGCGAGGAGAAGATCGGAGGTGAATCAGGCCTTCGTGCAGCACGAGCCGCCGACGCCGAGTTTTTTGAGCACCGTCTCCGCCGGACAAAAGCCCGTGAAAGCGGATTGCAGCAGGTTAGCCCCGACAAAAGCGGTGAGCCACAGCCAGTTTGGACTCACATAATGAGCGAGCGTGAGGCTGGCGAGGATCATGGTGCCCGCGAGGGCGCGGATGGCGTTTTCGAGTTTCATGGTTTTGGGGTGGTGGAGTTCGTTTGAGCGGCCTGGACCTTCTCCGGGCTCTTCGGCAGCAGCACGCAGGCCGGACAGCCCTGCTGGCTCATCTGCAAACCCACCAGCAGCGCTGCGATGAGGATGAAAAGACGGTTTGGAGTCATGACAGAGGCCTCCTCAAGGTTTTAGTGGACGAAAGCGGTTTCATGATGTTCCTGTATTTAACTATATGAGTCTATACGCATATAGATCATGTCTGCAAACCCTTTTTGAAATCATGCCCTCTACACGCTCGAAAAAGGCGCTGCCGCCTGTCACTGACGAGGCGCTGGCGCTCATCGCCTCCTGGTTCCGCACTCTGGCGGAGCCCAGCCGATTGAAAATCCTCCGCGCCCTCGAAGAACAGGGCGAGCTCAACATCTCTGAGCTCGTCGAGGCCACCGGGCTCACGCAGGCGAACGTCTCGCGTCATGTGCAGTCGCTCGTCGATGCCGGCATGGTCGGCCGCCGCAAGGAAGGTCTCACCGTGATCTGCTTCATCGCCGATCCCAGCATCACCGACCTGTGCGACAGCGTGTGCAGCAACCTCCTCAAACGCCTTTCGCAGCAGGTGAAGAAGCTCGGTGGAGCGTGATCAGTGTTTCAGGTTTCAAGTTTCATGATCCTTCGTCGCATGCTCTGGCCCCTCCTCAGTCTCGTTGTCGTCATCGCCGTCTGGTATCTCTTTGAAGGATTTTGGGACCGCCAGCTCTTCAGCGCCGCGCAGGGGCGTGTGTGTGTCAATCTCAGCGCCGATCAGGCCAATGCGTGGCTGCGCGAGCATCCTGAGACGCAGGTGCTTGATGTGCGTTCCGTCGGAGAGTTCAGCGGAGGAGCCCTGCCGAAGGCCATCAACATCTCCATCGGCGATGCAGCCTTCGACAGCAAAGTGGGTGCTCTCGACAAAGCCAAGCCGGTCCTTGTCTATTGCGCCGGCGGCTTCCGCAGCCGCAAAGCCGTCGCCAAGCTCAAGGAGCTCGGCTTTCAAAACATCCAGCACATCCACCGCGGCTACATGTCGTGGAAACGCGATGCATAACCATGAAACACCTTCTCACGGCTCTCTTCGCCTTCACTCTCACTGCTGCGGCTGCTGAGCCGGAGGTTATCCCAATCCAAGTGCGGGAGAACCTGCGCATCGTGTATCAGGTGACCGATGACACGCCTCATGAAGGCGTGAACAAGGGCCTGTTTTATGCCCGCAAGCTCATCAACACCTACCAGAAGCACGGCATCGCGCCGGAGCAGGTGCATTTGCACCTCGTTTACCATGGCACCGGCATCGCCGCGGTGGTGAATGAAGAGGCGCGGAAACGTCTTGGTGCCGAAGCGGCCAATCCGAATGCCGAAATCCTTGCTGAGCTGGTGAAGCGCGGCGTGCAGGTCGAGCTGTGTGAAAACACGATGCAACAAAAGGGCGTGAAGCCCTCCGAGCTCATGCCCGGCGTGAAACTCGTCGTCGGAGCCTTCCCACGACTCATCGACCTGCAACTGCAAGGCTTCGCCTACATCAAGTTTGAGTAACCAACCCGCAGCTCATGAAACACATCTTCATCGCTCTCCTGGCTTTCACGATCGCTGCCTCAGCCGCTGACGACGTGCTTGGCACCGGCACGATGGAGGCACGCGTGAAGACAAGCATCAGCACCCGCATCCAGGAGCGGCTGGTCGAGGTGCTCGTGGATCAGGGGGATCAGGTGAAGAAGGGGCAGGTGCTCGCGAAGCTCGATGATGCGGAGCTGCGGCAGCAGGTGGCGATCGCCGAGGCCACGCTGGCTGCGGCGAAACAGACCGCGATGCGCGTGGAGACTGATTTGTCACGCTCGGAGGCCGTGCTGGCGCAGGCGCGGCTGGATGAAAAGCGCTTGAAGGGATTGCTGGCATCGAGCGCGGTTTCACAGACGGATGCGGACAAGGCGGCGGAGGCATTGAAGGTGGCCGAGGCTGATTTGAAGCGCTCCAATGCCGCCATCGCCGAGGCGCAGGGGCAGGTGCTCGTGGCGGAAAAGACGCTGCTGCATCGCAAAGAGCAGCTCGCCTTCACACAGATCACCGCGCCGTATGACGGCCTCATCATCCGGCGGGATCGCGAGCCGGGGGACATGCTGGTGCCGGGTGCCTCGCTGATGGAGCTGATCTCGCTCGATGAGCTGTGGATTCGCGCCTGGGTTGATGAGACGGAGATGGCAAAGCTCGCACCAGGACAGAAGGCGCGTGTCATTTTCCGCTCCGAGCCGGAGAAGCCCTATCCGGGCATCGTCTCACGTCTGGGCCGCGAGATGGACCGCGAGACACGCGAGTTCCTCGTCGATGTGCGTGTGGAGCAGCTCCCCGCGAACTGGGCCACGGGCCAGCGAGCGGAGGTTTACATCCAGACCGGTGCCGTGAAGCCATGAACCTCGCCGTCCGTGACATCCGGCATAATGCGGGCCGTTTTGTGTTCACCACGCTGGGCATCGGATTGCTGCTCATGATCGTGATGGGCATGGGCGGCATCTACCGAGGTCTCATTCACGAGGCCACGCTGCTGGTGGACCGCATCGGCGCTGATCTTTGGATCGTGCAAGGGAGCACGCGTGGCCCCTTCGCGGAACTGTCACGCATTCCAGCAAGCCTGGAGGATCGCGTGCGTGCAGTGCCTGGCGTGGAGCTGGCGCGGCGATTTGTCTCGCACACGATCCAGCGCGAGCACCAGGGCAGGCCGCTGCGCATGCTGGTGCAGGGTTTGTCATGGCCGGAGGATCGCGGCGAGTGGATTCCGCTCATCGCAGGCCGCCCACTGCGGCAGGCGCACTATGAAATGATCGCCGATGTCTCGCTGAAGCTGCCGCTGGGGAGCAAAATCCCTCTCGGGAAGGATGTGTATGAAGTCGTGGGTCTCACGCGGGGCATGGTGGGCAGCAGCGGCGACGGGCTGGCGTTTTTCAGCGTGAGTGATGCGATGGCAATCCAGACCGACACGCCCGGCGAGGCTTTGCGGCTGGAACGCGCGGCCAGGCGTCAACGTGTGGCCGAGACAGATCTCGGGCGCCTGCAGCCCGCGTTTTTGTAAAAAGCGGCTGGCCTTTCCAGCAGCATTCCCGCCTTGACAAA
>CALDGV010000472.1 GCA_937941745.1 uncultured Prosthecobacter sp.
CTTCCTCGGCCTCTCCCAGCTGCTGGACAAGAACACCATCGTCTCCGCCAACCTCACGCTGGGCTATGCCGAAGGCTATCTGAACGACCAGTACAAGGTCATCCAGCGCGATGAGCTGCTCACCATCCCCGGTGTCGGCACGATTCCTGTCACCAACATCTACCGGGAGAACCGGCCCGCCAGCCGCCTGCGCGGCGTGCTCCAGCTCCAGGGCACGCACTACTTCTCCAAGGCCAATGCCGCGCTCGATGCCGTGGTGCGCCTTTCCCAGGACGACTACGGCGTCTTCTCCCAGAGCCTCCAGCTCGAATGGCGGCAGGGGCTTTTCGACAAGTTCGAGCTCACGCCCTTCTTCCGCTACTACCAGCAGAGCGCGGCGGACTTCTTCCACAACACGCTGAACGAAGTGAACGTCGGCACCCCGCAGCGATACCCGGACGGCGGCGGCCCGAACTACTCCGCCGACTACCGCCTGTCCTCGATGGCCACGATGAGCCTCGGCCTGAAGCTCCGCTACAAGATGACGGAGAACCTCTCCGTCTCGACCACCTTCGAGCAGTACGAAATGACCGGCATCGGCGACAACCAGGCCCCCGCCGCAGCCTATCCCAAGGCCAGCATGTGGACCTTCGGCGTCAACTTCCTGTTCTGAACCCCATGTCACCACCCATCCCCCAGACTCCGATTGAGCCCGACGCACGCGGTGTGCGCCGCGTGGCCTTTCGTGCGCTGGGCACCGAGTGCTTCATCCAGTTCCGCTGCGCGGATTCGAGGAAGGCGCTCGAATTTGTCGCCGAGGCGCTGGGCTGGCTCGGAGCGTTTGAGGCCAAGTTTTCCCGCTTCCGGCCTGATTCGCTCCTCTCCCGCATCAATCAGGCGGCTGGCAAGGAATGGGTGACGGTGGATGCGGAAATGGAGAAGATGCTCGACCTCGCTGATGCCATGCACCGGCTCACCGATGGCGTGCTGGATGCCGCCATGCTGCCGCTCCTCAAGGTCTGGGACTGGAAGGTTGTGCATGAGCGCCTGCCCTCCGAGGCCGAGATCGCCCGGGCCATGGCGCTTTCCTCCTGGAAGGACGTGCAGCGCAAGCCCGGGAAGGTCTTCCTGGCCCGCGAAGGCATGGGGCTCGACTTCGGCGGCTTCGGCAAGGAGTTCGCCGTGGACCAGATCATCGCCATCGCCCGCAGGCATGGCATCACGGATGCCTTGGTGGACCTGGGGCGCGACATCTTCGCCATCGGCGGCAACGGCGTGCATCCCTTCTGGCATGTCGGCATCCAGAACGGCATCCAGACCGACCAGTGTGTCGGCGGGCTGGCCGTGAGCGGCTATGCCGTCTGCGCCTCGGGCGACTATGCGCGGCGCTTTGAGCACAACGGCGTGCGCTACGGTCACATCCTGGACCGCCGCACCGGCTGGCCTGTCCGTCATGGCCTGCGCGCCGTGACGGTGATCGCTCCCAGCTGCCTTCTGGCCGGCATCTACTCCACCTGTGTCTTCGTGCTCGGCCTGCGCGAAGGCCTGCGCTTCGCCGAAAACGGCAAGGGCGTGGAAGCCTGCGTGCAGGACGAGGGCGGACTGCACGTCACCCGCGAATTCCGCCGCTTCCAGGTCCAGGCCGCCTGATTTTTCCCTCCTCCAAACTCCATCCCCAAACCACCCCCGCCATGAAACGCCTCCTGCTCCTCACCCTCCTCAGCCTCGGCCTCGTCCAGGCTCACGCCGCCGAACCCAAGGTCGGCTCCCCCCTGCCCGCCCTCAGCGGCCTGCTGCCGGGCGCCTCCCTGCCCAAGACCTCCGGCAAGGTCGTCCTCGTGGACTTCTGGGCCTCCTGGTGCGCGCCGTGCAAGGCCTCCTTCTCCGCCATGGCCCGGCTGCACCAAAAGTATGCCTCCAAGGGGCTGGTGATCGTCGGCATCAGCGTGGACGATGAAGCGGCCGACTACCAGGCCTTCGCCGCCAAGAACAAGGTGGCCTTCACCCTGGCGCACGATGCCCAGCACAAGGCGGCGGCGTTCTTCAACCCGCCCACGATGCCCACCAGCTACCTCGTGGACCGCCAGGGCGTGATCCGCCACATCCACAAAGGCTTCAAGGCCGGCAAGACCGAGGCGGAATACGAAGCCGAGATCCAGGCCCTGCTGGCGCAATGAACCCTCCACCCTGCCCCACCGTGATGAAATCCCTCTTCCTGCCCTTCTGCGGACTGGCTGCACTGACCCTCAGCAGCTGCTCCGAGCACCTCGTGCGCGTGAAGCCCTACGAGCGCGGCAACCTGGCCAACCCGCTCATGGATGCCGGACGCGACCCGCTGCTGCTGGCCATGACCCAGCACGCCTACTTCTCCCGTGAAGCCGCCTTTGGCGGCGGCGGTGTGGGCGGCGGCGGCTGCGGCTGCAACTGACCCCTCCCCCACCTGACCGTGACCCTTTGAAAAAACACCCCAACACCGTGCCATGAAAACCCCCGCCCTCCTCCAGAGGCTCAAACGCCTCTTCAAACGCGCCAGCTCCCTGCTGATGCTCTTCCAGCGAACCCCGGCAGCCCAGGTCTTGATGCCTGCCGAGCTCAACCTGGCCTCCTCCGCGGCCCTGATGGACACCGCCAAGCTCGCCATCGCCACCGTCGCCGGCCTCGGTACCTATGACTGTATCGCAGGAGCCACCGTGATGACTCAAACAAGCGGCTCGCTCAATGTCATCGCTGGCCAAACTATGTTTGCCACTTTTCAGGTCAGCAGTCCCAGCCCTCCGGAATCTTGGAAGATTTCTTCAGTGGCACAACTACCCTCCGGTCTAAGCCTGCCAAATATTTCGGGAAGCACGAACGCCATCACAGGCACAACGACTGAACTCGGAAGCAAAACGGTAACCGTAACAGCATATCGGTACGCAAATTTTAAGGGAGAGCCTGTTTCTAAACAAGTCACGATCAATGTCACAGCCCCTGAACAAGTTGCCATTGTTACCAACCCCTCCTCAATCACTATTAATAGCGGCCAAACAGCACTCCTCTCCGTGTCAGCTGTAGGACAGCCAACGCTAAACTATCAATGGTATCAAGGCAGCAGTGGCAACACGAGCACCCCGGTGGGAACGAACTCGTCCTCCTTTACCACGCCGGCGCTGCTGGCGACGACGAACTACTGGGTGAAGGTAACAAGCGCAGCGAACCAATCTGAAGCTAGCTCCACTACCGCCACAGTGACGGTGCGCCAGCCCGCCACCATCACGGCGCATCCGCAGTCCACGACCATCAACATGGGCCAGACCGCGACCCTCAACGTCACCGCCACCGGTCATGCCCCGCTGACCTACCAATGGTATCAGGGCAGCAGCGGCGACACGAGCACCCCGGTGGGTACGAATGCCACCTCCTTCACCACGCCGGTGCTGCTGGCGACGACGAACTACTGGGTGAAGGTGACCAACGTGGCGAACACCACGGGCGCCAACTCCAACACCGCCACGGTGACGGCTCAAGCCCCCACCGATCCGGGC
>CALDGV010000473.1 GCA_937941745.1 uncultured Prosthecobacter sp.
AGACTGGGAACAAGCGGGATGGCTCCGGGATCAGAGCTCGGAACTCGGGTGGAGGAGGGCTTGCGCAGAGGGCGGGTCCCGTGCATCTCGGGCGGCATGAGATCCTTTGGTTCCGGCAAGCGCAGCACCCGCATCATCAGCGGCCAGGAAGTGGCCCCCCGCAAAAGCATGGGCCAGAACTTTTTGGTGGATGAGGCGCTGGCGCGCTGGATCGCCGACCAGATCGAGCCGGACGAGGCGCCTTTTGTGGTGGAACCGGGCCCAGGCCTCGGGGCCATGACGCAGCACCTGGTCGGCCGCCCGCGCCAGCTGGTGCTGATCGAAAAGGACCACGCGCTGGCCCCTGAGCTGCAGCAGCGCTTTGCGGGGCGGGAGGATGTGACGGTGCTGCATGAGGATGCCACGCGGGTGAACACGCGCGGGTGGTATCGCCATGGGGATGTGCGGGTGGTGGGCAACCTGCCCTACTCAGTGGGCGGGGAGATTTTAAAGCACCTGCTGACCCCGCCGACACCGGTGACGCGGGCGGTCTTCATGCTGCAAAAGGAGGTCTGCGACCGCCTGGCGGCGAAGGTGGGCCAGAATGGCTACGGGGCGCTGAGCCTGCTGGTGCAGCGCGACTGGGAGGTGGAGATGCTGCGGGTGGTGCCGCCGGAGGTCTTCAAGCCGAAGCCGAAGGTGGACAGCGCTGTGGTGCGCCTGACGCCGCGCGATCCGCGCTCCCTGCCGGTGTGTGACCGGCGGATGTTTGAGCGGCTGGTGCGCCTGGGCTTTGGCCAGCGGCGGAAGCAGATGAAAAACCTGCTGCCAGAGCCTCCGGGAGGCTGGCAGGCGCTGGTGGATGCCCTGGGCAAGCCGCCGACGCTGCGTGCCGAGGAGCTGAGCCTGGAGGAGTGGGTGAACCTGAGCCGCTACTATGAAAACCGCCGCGGCAGCGATGCCGGGCAGAAGGCCAGCGAGCTCTTTGATGTGGTGAATGAGCGCAACGAGGTGATCCAGCAGCTGCCGCGTGGTGAGGTGCATGCGCGCGGGCTGCTGCACCGGGCCGTGCACGTCTTTGTCATCAATTCACGCGGGGAGGTGTATCTGCAGAAGCGCTCGCATCTGAAGGATGTGTCACCGCTGAAGTGGGACAGCAGCGCGGCCGGGCATCTGGATGTGGGGGAGAGCTATGCGGCCTGCGCCATCCGCGAGACGCGCGAGGAGATCGGCATCGAGATCAGCGGCACGGAGCTGGCGGCGCAACTCCCGGCGGGCGTGCACACGGACCAGGAATTTGTGGAGCTGCATCTGGCGCGGCACAACGGCCCCATGCGCCCGCTGCCGGAGGAGATCGCCTGCGGGGAATGGTTTGCCCCGGAGGTCGTTGATGACTGGATCGCCGCCCGTCCGCAGGATTTCGCCAAGGGTTTTGTCTCCTGCTGGAAGGCCTGGAAACGCGCCTGAGGCGGCTCGCAGCTTTGCCTGAACAACGCGGCTCCAGCCGCGTTTTAAAAGACCTGCTTTTTTCCCATGAAACCCACCCTGCTTCTTCTCGCCCTTGCCCTCACCCTCACGGCTCATGCGGACCCGGTGCCGCTTTTTGACGGCAGGACTTTTGAAGGCTGGGAGGGCGACATCGGCAGCGTGTGGCGCATCGAGGACGGGGCGCTGGTGGCCGGATCGCTGGAGAAGAAGCAGGAGAAGAACAACTTTCTGGCCACCAAGAAGAGCTACGCCAACTTTGAGCTGACGCTGAAATGGAAGCTGGAGGGCACGGAGGGCTTTGTGAACGGCGGCGTGCAGTTCCGCACAAAGCGCATCCCGGATCATCACGAGGTCTCCGGCTATCAGGCGGACCTGGGCAAGGGCTACGACGGCGCGCTCTACGACGAAAGCCGCCGGAAGAAGATGCTGGCACAGCCTGCGCCCGAGGTGCTGGCAAAGGCGCAGAAGCCGCTCGGCGCATGGAATGACTACCGCATCCGCGCCGAGGGAAACCGCATTCAAATCTGGCTCAACGGTGTGCAGACGGTGGACTACACGGAGACGGAGCCAGGCATCGACGCCAGCGGCATTATCGCCGTGCAGATTCACGGCAACGCCACCTCCATCGTCCACTACAAGGACCTCATGATTGAGGAGCTGAAGTAGTCACGCCTC
>CALDGV010000474.1 GCA_937941745.1 uncultured Prosthecobacter sp.
ACCGGAGATCACAAAGAACATGTCCACCCCCAGGAAGCCTCCGGGGACGAGTTGCGGAGCCGTGTGAAAAAGCACTACGGCGACGATTGCAAGAGCACGCAACCCCTCCAGTTCGGGAAGATGACTGGAGGCGTCCGTTTCTCTCATGGCTCATCCACCATCAAAAGTTGCCACCAAGAGCCAGATGCAGGTCAGCACGGTTTCGCAGGCGCTGGGCCTGAACGGCGATCAAGGTGCTGCGAGCATCGAAGGCACGCTGTCTTGTGTCCAGAAGAGTCAGCACGTCCGTAAGTCCTTTTTCATATTGCCCCAGAGCCAGCGATTCAGCCTGCTCGGCCTCCTGGGCAGCTTTTTCCAGGGCCTGGGCCTGCTCTTGCAGAAAGGCATCTGCCGCGAGTGCCGTCTCCACTTCTCGAAAAGCCGTCAGCATGGTGTCCGTGTAGGTGTGCAGCTGCTCGTCGTATCGAGCACGGGCCAGACGAACATTAGCCATGATCCGCCCACCTTGAAAGAAGCTCTGCGCCACATTGCCGGCGATCGACCACATGGCAGCCTCCGGCACCAGGAGGTCATCGGTCTCCTGGGAGGTACGTCCATACTCCCCCGTCAGTCGGAAGCTCGGCAAAAACGCCTTTTTGGCTGCACTTTCCAGGCGCAGTGATGACTCAAGCCTCCTCTCGGCAGCACGCAAGTCAGGACGGCGCAACAGCAACTCAGAGGGGAGCCCTGCAGGAATCTTCCGTTGCAGGGCTGGCAGACCACCCAGGCCCTGCTCTGTTCCTGATGGATACCCTCCCATCAGAACCTCCAGCGTTCGACGGGATTGATCGGCCGCAGCTTTGCGTTGCTGCACGGTGGCTTCGGCACGGGCCAAGTCAGCACGCCCGAGTGAAACATCCAGTGCCGCACGATCCGGCTGCAGACCTCGCTCCATCTGCTTTTCCAGAATGCCCAGTTGAACCTTGCGGGTCCGCACGTCCCGCTCGGCCAAGTAAAGCTGCGACTGTGCCTCAGCCAATGTCACTGCCGTGCGAACGGTGGCTGCAGCCAGCGAAAGCCGGGCACCATGGTAATCCTCTTCGGCTGCATAACGACGCGCCTTGGCTGCTGCGCGCTGGTCCGCCACACGTCCCCAAAGATCAAACTCCCAGGAGACATTGAGCGGCAGCCGAAACCTGTTGTTGATCAGATTGAGACCGGAGAAACGCTGCCCAGCAGGCGCTTGTTGACGGCTGGCTGCAAAACTTCCCGAAATTTCGGGATAGAGTGCAGCTCCGGCGGCCACGGTTTCAGCGCGAGCCTGTGTGACACGGGCTGCCGCAGCCTTGAGGCTTGGGTTGGCTTCGATCGTGCGATCCACCAACCTACGCAGCAAGGGGCTGCGAAAATCTTCAAGCCAACCCGTCGCCGCGGTTGCTTCGATTTGAGGCAAGGCACTCCAATGATCCGGAGCTCGACTTTTCACGCCCGCCACATCCATGCGCATCCGCTTTGCGCCCAATGGCGGAACAAAACCACAGCCAGCAACCATGAGGCTGGTCAAAACTACAAAAGAGACACGGCAGGAGGGAGTCACGGCGCGCAGGCTGCATGGACTGCCAGTTCACCACAAGACGAAATCGAGCCTGACCTCTTTTTGCACCTGACACTTCCTGACAGAACCTGAGCACCAGCTCGGTTTCATCCTTGATGATCCGACAGTTGATTGCCCTGACACTCCTTCTCCTTCCGACTTTGGCTCTTGGCGTGGTTTATCATGCACAAGGGGAGGTGGCTGGTGAAGTGACTGCCACTTCTGCCCTCCTGCAGAGTCGTCTCACGGCGCTTCCAGGACCTGAACTCGATGAGCTGGGAGACATTCCAGGCCATGCAGGCGAAGCTTGCTTTGAGTGGAGTGAGACGTCTGACTTCACCGACAGCATCCGGAGCGGCTGGCTCAAGGCCAAAGCAGAGCATGACTTCATCATTCGTACTCAGATCAACCAGCTCAAGCCCGGCACAACATACCATTACCGGCTCATCTTCGGAGAGAGCCGTGAAAGTGCCGAGCATGGTCCCACGCGCACCTTCCAGACACGATCCACCGGCGGCAAAATCAGCTTCTGCATGGGCAGTTGCATGAACTATCATGCTTTCATGCATGGCAAGGCCAACGGTGGAGGACCAGTGACAGCCAGTGTGGAGGACAAAAAACTCGGTTATCCAGCCTTTGCAGCCATGATGACACTCAGGCCCGACTTTTTCATCGGAACAGGAGACATCGTTTACTATGATCATCCTCCCCAAAAGGCGGCACAAACGCTGCACGAACTGCGCCGCAAGTGGCATGAACAGTTCCGATTCCCGCGAATGATCGAGTTTTTCGCCCACACCCCGGCCTACTGGTCCAAGGATGACCATGATTTCCGATTCAACGACGCCGATCTAGCGGGGAGAAAGCCTCCGCACCCTGCGACTGGCATCGAAATATTTCGTGAGCAGATGCCCCTTCTGCCGATGGGTGACAAAACCTCCCCGACTTACCGCACTCATCGTGTGCACCAGCATTTGCAGCTTTGGTTCACCGAAGGGCGAGACTACCGCTCCCCGAACAAAATGCCCGATGGACCAGCCAAGACCCTCTGGGGCGCCGAGCAGCGCGAATGGCTGAAAGCTACGCTTCAAGCCAGTACGGCCACCTGGAAAATCATCATCACCCCAACACCCATGGTAGGCCCAGACCGCAACAGCAAGACCGACAACCATACCAATCTCGCAGGTTTCAAGCACGAGGCCGACAGTTTTTTCCAGTGGCTTGTGGATCAAGGGATCACCCGCGTGCTGACCTTCTGTGGAGATAGACACTGGCAGTATCACAGCATCCATCCTCTGGGGGTTGAAGAATTTTCCGTAGGCGCACTGAATGATGAAAATGCGATTCGCGGCGAGAAGCCCGGGGGACCTAAAACCACGGATCCAGAGGGCAAGATCAGACAGCCTTTCCTCTATCCTGAACCGACAGGAGGGTTTCTTCATGTTCAGACAGACGATTCA
>CALDGV010000475.1 GCA_937941745.1 uncultured Prosthecobacter sp.
CGACGCGCAGCGGGACAGTGCGGAATACATGATGGAGGTGCTGGGCAAGGAGGGTCTGAAGGTGAAGCATCTCATCGGCCCGGGCATGGGCCACAAGTATCATCCCGAGACAATCAAGGAGGTGCAGGCCCTGATCGAAAAGCATGTGGAGAAGGGCCGCGAAAACTTCCCCGACGAGGTGCACATCCAGACCAAGACTGCGCTCTACGGCCGCGTGAAGTGGATGAACCTGCACGGCCTGGAGCAGAGCTGGAAGGAGGCCCGACTCGACGCAAAGGTGGTCGATGGCAAGACGCTGGCGGTCACGACGAGCAATGTCTCCCGCATCGTCCTCTACCCGCCGCCGCAGGTGCGGAAGGGCGGCGACAAGCTGACGCTGAAGATCGACGGGCAGGAACTGGTCCTGCAGATCGGCCCCGAGCTGCCGAAGTTTGAAAATTTCCTGAGCCCAGGCCCCCGCGTGCCGAACTCGCTCTGCCGCCTGATCAAGGAAAACGGCCAGTGGCGCGACTTTGGCAACGCCACTCCCTTCCAGCACGAAGGGCCGGAAGGCGGCAAGGGCGGTGCACACCCCGGCCCGATGGACACGAGCTTCATGAAGCGCTTCCTTGTCGTGCTGCCAGATGGCAAATCCTCCTCCCCCGCCGTGGACGCCTGGGTGAAGGCCGAATCAGAGCACTTCCTGACCCGCTGGCGCAGCCTGATGCGCGGTGATGTGCGCGTGGCGAAGGCCTCGGAGATCCAGGATGTCTATGAGGCTGGCAAGACCCAGAGCCTGATCCTCTGGGGCACGCCGGAGTCGAACTCCTGCATCAAGGCCCTGCTCAGCAGCCTGCCCGTGCAGTGGGATGCGAAAAAAGTGGGCATGAAGGGCAAGGAAGCCTTTGATGCCGCCACCCACCTGCCCGCCCTGACCTACCCAGCGCTGAAATCCGCCGGCTTTGAGGTCGTGATCAACTCCGGCCTCACCTTCCGCGAAGCCCACGACCGCACAAACTCCCTGCAAAACCCGAAGCTGCCGGACTGGGTCATCTTTGACATCACCCAGCCGCCCAGCCCGGAGGCGGCTGCCAAGGTCGCCGCCGCCGACTTCTTCGATGACAGCTGGCAGGTGAAATGAGGAAGTAAGGCTTAGTGGTTGAAGACAAATTCCGCCGAGTTGATCAGCGCCCAGGCGAGGTCCTCGGCGGCGGTCTGGCGGGTGGAGCCGGGCGAGCTGAAGAAGCGCAGCGCGGTCTGCAGTTCGGCGGCGTTCGGCAGGCGGTTGTAGGTGGCGAGGTAGATTTCGTTCACCAGCTTCGGCTCCGGCAGGTCGCTCTTCACCAGCTTGCTGATGCGGCCCTCGCTGCTGGTAAGCTTGGTCTGCAGGCTGTTGGAGTTCATCAGGTGCAGGGCCTGGACGACGCTGGGCTTGCGCTCGCGCTCACAGGGGCATTCCTGGCTGGCGTTGGGGCGGCCGAAGGCGTCGAGGAAGTCACTGCTGAGCTTGTGGTTCCAGGTCTGCACGGCCCGTGAATTGGGCGGCAGGCCGCTGAATTCATCACGCTGGCCGGTGACGTCGCTCACGGCATCCAGCAGCACCTCGGCGGCCAGGCGACGCTTGAGGCTTCGGGCATAGTTTTTGTTGTCGGCCACGTTGGTCTCGTTCGGCTCGGAGCTGAGCTGGTAGGTGCGCGAATTCACGATGGTGCGCATGAGGTGCTTTAAATCGTAGCCATGGGCCGCGAAGTCGGAGGCGATCCAGTCGAGCAGGGCCTCGTTCGTGGGCGGATTGGAGACACGGAAGTCATCCACGGGGTCCACAATGCCACGGCCGAGGAAGTCGGACCAGATGCGGTTGACGATGGCCTTGGCGAAGAAGGGGTTGTCGCTGCTGGCCATCCAGTCGGCCAAGGCTTCCCGGGGATCCTGGCCTTCGACGTAGGGCATTTCGGGGCCATCGGGCGGCTTCGGCACCATGACCGCGTCGGTGATGGGGTGGGTGACCTCACCCTTGCCGCCATACCACCAGTATTCCGGCTCGCCGGAAATGGGGGCGGAGATGGCCTGGCCCTTGCGCTTCATCTGCCCGAAGAAGGCGGCGAGCTGGTAGTAGTCCTCCTGGGTCCATTTTTCACTGGGGTGATGGTGGCACTTGGCACAGTCGAGCCGCACACCGAGGAAGATCTGGCTCACGAAGCCGCTGGTGTCCACAGGGTCGCGCTTGTCACGGAAGATGGCCACAGGACCGTATTCATGCGAGCTGCCCTGCGCAGTGAGCAGCTCCCGGATCATCTGATGGTAGGGCTTGTTCTGGCGGAAGCTGTCGCGCAGCCAGGAGTCGAGCAGGTAAACCGGCTTCACCCCGACGCGGGAAGGGTTGGGGCGGATGAGGTCGCCCCATTTCACGGCCCAGTGGTCGGCATAGTTGGGGTCTTCGAGCAGCTCGTCCACGATGCGGGCGCGCTTGTCGGCCCGTGTGTCGGCGATGAAACGCTTCGCCATCTCCGCAGAGGGCAGCTTGCCGATCAGGTCGAGCGAGACACGGCGCAGAAACTCCTCATCCGTGCAGGTGGCGGAAGGCAGGAGCCCGAGCTTCTGATGCCGGTCATACACGAGGCGGTCGATCTCGTTGTTCACGGGCAGCCCGGCATAGCGCTCCGCCGGGTAGGTTTTGTCGGCAGGCACGGTGATGCGCGCGACATCCACCAGCCCCATGTAGCGGACGACGATGACGCCCTCGCCACTGAGAGTGCCGACCTTCACCTGGCCATGCTCATCCACGGCGGCCATCTCCTTGTCCTGGGAAAGGTAGTCCGTCAGCGCGGTGACATCGCGGGTGCTGCCATCGGAATACTTGGCGGTGACCTTCAGCTTCTGGTCGGCACCCTTTTTGTAGCTCTGCTCCCGCGGCTCCACGACCACGCCCTGCAGCCGGGGCTCACCTTCGATGGTAAAGGGTGCGCCCTGCCGGATCCAGGTGATCACGGTCTGGTAGGCCTCGCTCTTCTTGTCGAGCCGGGCTCCGCCTTCATGAGGCACCTCGCCCGCGCCTTTTTTCAGCAGCAGGCTTTCCTCTGGCGCGGCGAAAAAAACGCGGCGACCGCGGTCATCACGGACGATTTCATGGTAATCGTGCTTCGGGTCGTAGCCGAACACGGAGAGCTTGAAGTTGTTCTGTCCCTCGGGCTTCGCGTGGCAGTTGCCGGAGGCGCAGCCGGCCTTCATCAGGTGCGGCATGACGTCGTTCTGGAAGCTCACCGGCTTTTCAGCAGCCAGGGCCATGCCGGCGAGGGCATGGAGGGCGGTCAGGAGGATGGCGGGGGGGCGTGACACGTGCAAACTACGCCTGCCAGCCGCCTGTCTTGCCAATCAGCCTCAAAGCGCGAGTTCTTCGGGCCAGTCCATCTGCTCCTCACCATGCATCACCTCGGCCAGAACGGGGACGTTGAGGAACTGCTGGAGCACCATGCGGTTCGAGATGCTGGCGGCATCCCGTTCGTCGTGGGCATAGTTCAGGATGACGCCGGCGCAGGTGAGGCCGCGCTGCTGGATGTTGCGCACGGTCAGCAGAGTGTGGTTGAGGCAGCCGAGCTTGTTGTTCACGACGACGATGACCGGCAGGCCCAAAGACGCTGCAAAGTCCGCCATGGTTTCCTTGCCCGCCAGGGGCACCTCCCAGCCTCCGGCACCCTCCACCAGCACGTGGGCATGCCGGGCGGCAAGGGAATAAAAGCCCCGGCGTGCCTCCTCGACATCCACCGTACGGTTCTCCAGCAGGGCGGCGGCAAAGGGGGAGGCAGGCACCTTCAGAAAGACGGGGTTCACCTCCTCGACGCTGAGCACGCCGCCGCTGGCCTGCTGGATCATCAGCGGATCGCGCCGGTCGCCACAGGCAAAGGGCTTGAAACCGACCGCGTCCTGGCCGGCCCGGCGCAGGGCCTCGATGAGCAGGCAGGTGACGTAGGTTTTGCCGGCGTCGGTATCGGTCCCGGTGATGAAGTAGTGCATGGAGGCGTGGTGAACCACGCCCCGGGGCGGTGGTCAAGGGATCAGGCGGCTCAGGCCCAGCCCATCCATTCCTTGAGCACCTTGAAATCACGCAGATGCGCCTCGCGAAACGCCTTGAGCACCGCCGGGTCCTTGGGATCGCCCTTGAGGTATTCCACGTGGAGGGAGATGGGGCCGCTGTAGCCCTGTTTTTTCAGCAGCTTGGCAAAATCCGGGCTCACCTGCCCCTGGCCCAGCGGGCAGCCCTCGGCCTTGCGGCCCTGCCATTGGAAGTCCTTGAAGTAGATCGCCCCCCAGTGGGTGGAGGTCAGCGCTGCGCTGAGCGGCCACTGCATGCCGCCCTCGACCGTGGCATGAAAGATGTCGTAGCAGAAGGAGAACTGCTCCGGCTGGTACTCCTGCATGAGGCTGTAGATGTCCCAGATCGGCGCGCCGAAGTAGTCCTTGCCGCTGTGGTTCTGAAACAGGGGCTGGATGCCGATCTCCTGGCAGAGCTGGATCAGGTCCTTCAAACGGGGCTTCACCTCCTGAAGCTGGGCCCAGATGGGCTTGGAGAGGTCATACTTGTAGTAAAGCATGCGGAAGCGCTTCACTCCGAGCTTCGCCGCCGTGCGCAGGACGGCCTCCGTGCGCTGTTCCGCGCTCACTTCATTGATGCCGGAGGTCATGATCATGAGCTCCAGGTTCTGCTTTTTCAGCGCCTCGACATACTTCGGCAGCTCGTCCTCCACCTTTTCCGGCTCGATGTGCCCCTTGGGACGGATGGGCGACTCCACGCCGTCCACGCCCATCTCCACCGCCAGGGAGGCGATGTCGTCAAAACTGAGGCCCTGGAGGTGCTTGGTGAAAAAGCAGAGCTTGTTGGCCTTCTCCGCTGCCGCAGAGGCAGGTGTGAAAGCCGTGGCCGCCAGGGATCCGGCGAGCAGGGAGGCATTTTGGAGGAAACGACGACGGGTGGGCAGGGTGGTCATGACAGGAAAAATGAGACAGGGAGAACGCAGCCAGTTCAGGACTTCACACGCTTGGAAACATCGAGCTCGATGGTCCCATACTTCTGTTCGTAGGCCTGGAGGGTCTGCGTCAGGTGCATCCAAAGGCGCTTGGCCCCATCGTAGGAGGTGGCCACACGGCTGATGATGCGCGCCTCCTCCTCGATCATGGGTCCGAAGGCGTTCAGATTCATCGCAAAGTCGATCACGACCTCGTTGGGCGTGGCGAAGACCCGGCTGACGTTGGAATAGAGCGTCTCGGGAGCCGGGCCGCTGCGCGAGGTGGCCGGGGCAGATTCCGGCGCGACGATTTTGACGGAGTTGGACATGCGACAGCGAGGATGAGCACTCTCCAGGCCGCTGCCAAGGATCAAAACAGCCTCCGGCCCGCCCTCCAAAAGTTTCAGCACTGGCCTGAAAAGGTGGAGTGCGGCGCGTTATCCTCCTCCACACTCCGCCTCCACCCAAGCCATGCCCTCCGTCCTCGCCCTTTTCGCCCATCCTGATGACATCGAATTCGTCGCCGCAGGCACCCTGCTGCAGCTTCAAGCCCGGGGCTGGGAAGTTCACTACATGAACATGTGCACCGGCCACGGCGGCTCCGTGCAGATGGATGGGCCGACGACCACCCGCACCCGGCTGGCCGAGGCCCAGGAAGCCGCGCGCATCCTCGGCGCGACCTTTTATCCACCGATCAGCGATGACCTGGAGCTGACCTACAGCGTTCCGCTGCTGCGCCAGGTGGCCTCCGTGGTGCGCGCGGCGAAGCCGAGCATCGTGCTCACGCATTCACCCGCCGACTACATGGAGGATCACCAGAACGCCTGCCGTCTCGCGGTGACGGCTGCGTTTGCCCACTGCATCCCGAATTTCGTCT
>CALDGV010000476.1 GCA_937941745.1 uncultured Prosthecobacter sp.
TCCAGGCCTTGTGCCATCACCTCAGCCATTCCGCACCAACTTCCCGGATGAATCATTTTTACCATGCCCGCATGAAGGCCAAGTGCGAATTGCTGCTAGCAAATTGCTTTTGAGGGGGCTGGGTCGAGTTGGGCCTGGACGTGGAGCGGAGACGGTGTGAGAGGGGCTGACAAGCAACCGTGGTGGGGATCAAACCGCTACTTCAGCGACGCCTTGTCGAGCCAGAAGCTAAGTTCGTAATGGTCGGTGCGCCAGCTTAGAACCGCCCAGGGCGCACCTGTGGCGGTGATACGCGTTCCCTTTTTGATCTTGGCGACTTGCGGCTTTTGCGATGCGTCCAGAACAACCCCTTGGACTACTGCCACGGATTTTCCAAACAGCCGCTCACTGGTTTCTTTGGCGCTGATCAGAATGCTGCCTTTATCCGAGCTCTTTTCATCCACTTCGGACACGATGAAGGTGAATATTCCTGTTTTGCCCTGGCAGTAAGCTTCCATCTGCTGGTCTGCTTTATCCATGGCCGCTTTCGGAAACGGATCTCCAGGCCGATGGAGGCGTAATTCCTTCGTCACGTCTTCTGAAATGCCCTTCAACACATCACTCGGGCGCGAGATGTCTTGCGCGAATGCTTGTGAACAAAAGAGCAGGCTGACGGCGAGTAGAAGCTGAAGTGTGCGGTGTAGGGATTTCATTTTTTAAAACGCAGTGCGGTTGTTCTGTTTTTACCAGGAAACTCACCACCCTCAAGCCAGAATGTCCTTCGCCACCTCACCATGCACATCGGTGAGTCTGAAATTCCTTCCCGCATAGCGATAGGTCAGCCTCTCATGGTTGATCCCGAGGAGATGCAGCACCGTCGCATGCAGATCATGCGTGGTGATGATGCCGGTTTCGGCGGTGTCTCCCATGGCGTTGGTGCTGCCATAAGTAAAACCGCCTTTCACGCCGCCGCCGGCCATCCACATGGTGTAGCCGCCGGCGTTGTGGCCGCGACCGTTGTAGGGCTCGTTGTC
>CALDGV010000477.1 GCA_937941745.1 uncultured Prosthecobacter sp.
GCTCGAGGGTGCCACGTCCGGCCATGTTTGACTGTCCGATGCGCAGAACGAGGTGCAGCTTTTCCTTGGGCGGGAGGGAAACAGCAGGCTCAGCAGCCTGGAGGATGATGGAGGTGGAGGCGAGAGCAAGGCAGAAAAGACGACGAGTGAGCATGACCGGGCTTGAACGTGCCTGGGAGTGATGATCTTCCTGCGCCCCCCCTGTCCTGAATCCGTTCTTCCCCCGACGTGCTTACTTCCGACTTTGACTACCATCTGCCGCCTGAACTGATCGCCAGTGAGCCGCTGCCAGACCGCGCAGCTTCACGGATGCTGGTGGTGCACCGGGAGAGCGGAGAGATCGAGCACCGGATGTTCCGGGATCTGCCGGGCTACCTGCGGCCGGATGACCTGCTGGTGCTGAACAACACCCGGGTGGTGCCGGCGCGGTTCTTTTCCCACGACGGCAGCCGGGAACTGCTGCGACTGGAGCCGCTGTCGCCGACCCGCTGGCGGTGCATGGTGCGACCTGGAAAGCGTTTCAAGCTGGGACATACGGTGCAGGTGGGAGAGTCCACAGGCACGGTGACGGAAATTCTGGAAAATGGAGAACGGATCCTGGAATGGAACCAGCCAGTGGATGAAGAAAAGTACGGTCATCTGGCCCTGCCCCACTACATGGGCCGCGATGACCAGCCTGCCGACCGGGAGCGCTATCAGACGGTCTTTGCACAAGCGGCGGGAGCGATCGCGGCACCGACGGCGGGGCTGCACTTCACGCCGGAGATGCTGGCGACCCTGCCGCATGCCTTTGTGACGCTGCACGTGGGCGCGGGCACCTTCCAGCCGGTGAAGGCGGAAAAAGTCGAGGAGCATCAGATGCACTCGGAGGTGTATGAAGTGAGCGTTGAGACCGCGGCAAGGATCACCCAAGCAGGGCGAGTGGTCGCCGTGGGCACAACCTCGATGCGCACGCTGGAGACAGTGGCCCGCGACCACGGAAAGGTGGTGGCGGCCTCCGGCAGCACGGACATTTTCATCTATCCGGGATACACTTTCCGGGCGGTGGGAGCGCTGCTGACGAATTTCCACCTGCCCAAATCCACGCTGATGATGCTGGTGAGCGCTTTTGCCGGCCGGGACTTGATCCTGAGGGCCTATGCCGAGGCGATTAAGGAGCGCTACCGCTTCTACAGCTATGGGGACTGCATGCTGATCCTGTGAGCAGAAGAGGCACGCAATAGAGGCGCACCGCCTGCCGGGGCAAGGGTTAGCTGGTAGCCTCAGGTTCACCGCGATGCTCTAGGGCAGCCTTGACGAAGCCGCGGAAGATCGGATGCGGATCGTTGGGCTTGCTCTTGAACTCTGGGTGGAACTGGCAGGCGACGAAGAAGGGATGATCGGGGATTTCGATCATCTCGGTGAGGCCGCCCTTCTGGGACACACCGCTGATCTTCATGCCGCGGCCTTCCAGCTGGTCCTTGTAGTCATCATTCACCTCATAGCGATGGCGATGACGCTCGTTGATGACGTCCTGACCATAGAGTTCGCGGGCCTTGCTGCCGGGCAAAAGCTCTGTGACCCAGTTCCCCAGGCGCATGGTGCCGCCAAGCTGCTTCACCTTCTTCTGCTCCTCCATCATGCTGATCACGGGGTAGGGAGTACCCTTGTCAAACTCCGTGCTGGTGGCGTTCTGAAGGCCGCAGACGTTGCGGGCAAACTCGATGACGGCGATCTGCATGCCGAGGCAGATGCCGAAGAAGGGAATGCCTTTTTCACGCGCATAGCGGGTGGCGGCGATCTTGCCCTCGGTGCCACGATCTCCGAAGCCACCGGGGATGAGGATACCCTGAAGGCCGTTCAGATAGATGTCAGGCCCCGCCTTCTCGATGGCTTCGGCATCCAGACGGACGATGTCCACCTTGGCATCCTTGTAGGCACCGGCGTGAGTGAGGGCCTCGTAGATGCTCTTGTAGGCATCCTGAAGCTCGATGTACTTCCCGACGACGCCAATGCGGACGTGATGGGTGGGATGAATGACACGCTGGACGAAATGACGCCACTTACCGAGGTCCGGCTGTGGCTTCTCAAGCTTCAGAAGCTGGCAGACAGTGTCGTCCAGGCGCTGTTCATGAAGCTTCAGGGGCACTTCGTAGATGCTGTGCTTCACATCGCGCACCTCGACGACCTGCTCGATGGGCACGTTGCCAAAGAGGGCGATCTTTTCCCGCACGTCCTCATCCAGCGCGTGCTCGGTGCGGGCGAGGATGATCTGCGGGCTGATGCCGATCTCGCGCAGCTTGGCCAGGGACTGCTGCGTGGGCTTGGTCTTCAGTTCCTGGGCGGCCTTCACGTACGGAACAAGGGACGCGTGGATGAAGAGCACGTTGTCGCGCCCGGCCTCGATGGCGAACTGCCTGATGGCCTCCAGGAAGGGCAGGCCCTCAATGTCGCCCACGGTGCCGCCAATCTCGGTGATGATGACATCGCCGCCCATCTTCTCGGCCACCTCCTCAATGCGTTCCTTGATCTCGTTGGTGACGTGCGGGATGACCTGGACGGTGCGGCCCTTG
>CALDGV010000478.1 GCA_937941745.1 uncultured Prosthecobacter sp.
AGTGATACCAGTAGGTGCCGCTGTGCCGCAGATCGAAGCCAAACGTGTGCGTCGTCCCCGGCTGAATGGGCGGCGTGGTCACATGCGGCACGCCATCCTGCTCGTTCGGCAGCAGCAGCCCGTGCCAGTGCGTCGAAGTCGTCTCGTGCTTGAGCCGGTTGTGAACACGGATGCGAGCGAAGTCGCCCTCGCGAAAGCGCAATGTCGGCCCTGGAATGCCGCCATTGATGGTGAAGGCCCGCACAGCCTTGCCCGCCAGGTTCACGGTTTGCTCGGCGATGGTCAGATCATACTCCACCACCCGCTGACCGGCGGCGGGTTTCGGAATTTTACAGTCGTCACAGGCCAGCACGGCCACGGAAAGCCCGACAAGGGCGAGAAAAAGAAAGCGTTTCATGAGAATCGAGTCGTTGAGGTTCATTGAACCACGCCCATGTGCGCAAATGTCCCTCAGGGACCACGAGGCGCGGGCATAATGCGTCCGTCAGAGACACCGAATCAGATCAGAAACGAGCAGAACAACACCGGCAGCCGACCGTGCAGCACGCAGGGCAACTCACCCTCGGCCAAGCACGCGTGAGACTTCGGCTGAGTCATCAAAGGCCGCGTTACGGGCCGCACATCTTCAAAAGACATCCAAACCACCTGTGGTAGCCGCTCACGACCACTCGCTGGCGGCACACTCGCCGGTTCGGCAGGTGCAGAAGGCTCCGCACAGCCACACGCGCTGATTTCAGCCACTGCCAACGAGGCGCAGCAACTCATGCCGCAAGCCACTGGCGCATCGACTCGACTCATCGCTTGCGTAGGCCAGCTCTGTGCCAGCAGTGCGAGTAAGAAGAGGATGGATCGAAGCAAAGTCATGGATTCGTCAACGCAGACGCATGGTTGGATGAATGGTTACGCCAAAAATTCCCCCAAGGCTTCTCCTTTCTCGCCAGCCTCTGGTTTGGATGGCTGCATGAAAGGTGAAGCATGACCGCTCCGGCCATGATCGCCGCCGCCATGCCTGAAGTGCCTCTCCAATCCAACTTGCAGCACTCAGGAGCATGAGCGGGAGGAATCACGGCCGTCTGGTTATTTCATGCGCAAGTCCCGCTGCCTCCAGCACCGAAATCAAATCCGGCGGCAGCGGCGCGTGCACACTCAGCATCTGGCCGGAGGCGGGGTGTTTGAGGCGCAATTCGTGTGCGTGCAGGAACAAACGGCGTGCGCCGATGCTTTGCCGAAGCTTGCGGTTCAGATCGAAGGAGCCATACACATCATCGCCCACGAGCGGCAGCCGCCGTGAGGCTGCCTGGACGCGGATTTGATGCGTCTTGCCGGTGATCAGCTCGATCTCGACAAGCGAAAGGCGCTGCGCTGCCGAATACTCCAGCAAGCGATAACGAGCTTCAGCGTTCGGACGCGGGCCATGGCGCACGCTGGTGCGCACCTGATGGCGCTCGTGCGCTGTGATGAGGTGATCCAACCAGACCCCTTCAGGTTTGAGGCCACCACCGGCGCAGAGCGCGAGGTAGGTTTTTCGCACGGTCTCGGCTTCAAAGGCCTCACGGCAGGCAGCGGCGGTTTTTTCGTCCTTCGCGGCCAGCAGCACGCCAGAGGTGTCCTGATCGAGGCGATGGATGAGCCAGACTTTTCCAGCAGAGCTGCTGAAACATCGGCTATCCGCGTCGTAACGCCCCTCAAAGGCCGCAGCCTGCGGTTTGGCGCTCTTTGGGTTCGGGTGTGAGAGCACGCCGTGCGGTTTGTTTACCACGAGGAGGAAACGGTCCTCGTGCAGAATCTCGCAGCGCGTCATGGCGGGATGGGAACTCATCGCGGTTGATATTTTTCCACGAGATAGTCCTCAAGAGCAGCGCTCCAGTGGCGAATTTCGATGCCGAGGAGATTTTGCAGCCGCTGGTTGCTCATCACCGTGCTCAAAGGCCGTGCCGCTTTGAGTTGCGTGAGTTCGGCGAGCTTGATCGGCCTGACGTGGGTTGTTTGGACCGGAACGCCGAGGGATTCGGCCAAGCCAAGGGTCTTCTCGGCCCATGAATGCCATGAGGCGATGCCGCTGTTGCAAAGATGCATCACACCCGTGGCTGGCTGATGAATGAGAAGCTCGATCCACTCGCAAACATCCGTCGTGCTGGTGGGCGCGGAAATTTTGTCCGCCACGGCGGTGAGATCAGCGCCATGCATGGCACGTTCGATCATCTGATCGGGATGGCTCGGTTTGTCCGGGCCGAAAAGCCACGAAACCCGTGCCACGAGGGCATCAGGACTGGCTCTGAGGACCGCCAGCTCCCCTTCCCGTTTCGTGCGACCGTAAAGGTTGACCGGCTCTGTTGGATCATCCTCTACCCACAGCTCACGCGGCTCGCCGCTGAAGACATAGTCGGTGCTGAAGTGAATCAGCCGTGCGCCACGTTCATGACAGCACTGTGCGAGCATCTGCGGGCCGAGGACGTTGGCGAGTCGTGCTTTCTCTGGTTGAGCTTCACACGCGTCCGGGTTGGTCATTCCCGCAGGATTGAGCAGGACGTCAAACTCGCAGCCAGCCAGCTTACTGGCGATGGCTTCCGGCTGATCGAAGTCGAGTTCGGCACGCGTCCAGGCCGTCACTTCATGGTTGGGGGCCAGTTGGCGCACCAAGGCACGCCCCAAGCCGCCGTTGGAGCCGAGGATGAGGATGCGTGGAGCTGGCATGCCGCATGCTGCCTCCGGCTCCCGCGCTTGCAAAGGCAAAAGCCATGTCCATGATGCAGGCACGAAATTTGGGATGATTGATCAGCCGTCCAGGATTGTGATTGTCGGTGCCGGCCTCGCGGGGCTGGCGTGCGCTCGCGTCCTGGCGGCGGCAGGCAGGCAGTTCACGCTGCTGGAGGCTTCGAACGCCGTCGGCGGACGTGTGCGCACGGACGTGGTCGATGGATTCCTGCTGGATCGCGGCTTTCAGGTGTTTCTGCCAGCCTATCCCGAGGCGCGCCGGGTGCTGGACTATGATGAGCTAGATCTGCGCCAGATTTACCGAGGGGCGGATGTGTTTGTGAAGAACCGCTTTCATCGCATGGCCGATCCGCTGGCCCATCCGCTGACGGCGATGAAGAATTTCCGCGATGAGATCGTGACCCTCCGCGATAAATGGACCACGCTGCTAATGCGCATGGAGGTCTTTGGCCTGCAAGAGCCGCCGCGCGACTTGGGGGATACCGAAAGCGAGGATTACCTTCGCGATTTTGGCTTTTCCGAGGTCATGATCGACCGCTTTTTCCGTCCCTTCTTCGGCGGCGTCTTTTTGGAAAAGGACCTGCGGACTTCGGCAGCGATGTTCCGGTTCCCGTTCGCCATGTTTTCACGGGCCGGGGCGGCCGTGCCCGCGCGGGGCATGCAGGCCATACCGGACCAACTGGCGGCGGGCCTGCCCGCAGGCTCAGTGGAGT
>CALDGV010000479.1 GCA_937941745.1 uncultured Prosthecobacter sp.
TGAGATCACAGAGCATGTCAGACGGCTGCATGCGTTGTGGGAAGCGGATCGGGCGGCGAGTCTGCCCGGGGTGTGGCTGCCGGAGGCTCTCGGAGTAAAATACCCGAACGCGGGCAAGGAGCTGGCCAGGCCGTGGCTTTTCCCCTCCAAGCAGTGAATGCCCGCTGGGGATACAGCGGCAGCTACCTGCTTGAGTCAAGGGACCTCGGCAACGTGAATACCGCCCCGGCTACGCCCGGCGGCGCTTCCGCGAAAAAGAAAGAAACCAAAACCATGAAACAATGGCTATCTGCAGGAGCGGCAGAGATCAAGAAAAGCGGCGCGTCTTTCTTCAGGAGAGTTTCCCATGCCTTCACTCAGGCTGCTAAGCGGGATTAAAGCGCCTGAAGATTTACGGCGCAGGCGCGGTTTCGAGGCTGATGCGGATATCGTCGAAGAAGACGGGTTCACCGGAGAAAGGGGTGGCCCAGATGGCACATTTACCCTGACCTTTGAGACCTTTGTCATCGTGTTTGATGAGCGCTTCGGCGGGTTCTGCCGCATCGGCGGCCCAGGCTTTGCCGGTGATGCTCCAGGCATCGCCCTCGCCCTTTTTGGCTTCCAGCTTGACCTTCAGCCACGCGCCAGCAGTCCAAGTGAAGGGCACGGTGGCGATGGTTTGGTCGTTTTTGACGATTTCGAGGGCTTTCTTGGCCGGATTGACGAGCAGGCGGTAACCGCTCATGCCATGCACGCTGACGCCGAAGCGCGGGGTGCTGCGGCCGCGTTTGGTGGCGAAGATGCGCGCCTCAATGCTGGCATTGCCAGCGGCTGAGATGGCTAGCTGGGCGCTGGCATCGGTGATTGGATTGGGATCAATGACAATGGCCTTGTTGCCCTCACGCGCGGCGATCTTGATGGTGCCATCCACGACGAAGACTTCTTTGGGCGGTTCGCCCTCAGCCCAGTCATCTGCCTTGATTTCGAAGGTCTGAAGCTGCTGGGCGTGGAGAGGGAGCGCGGCGAGAAGGCTGGCGGCAAGAAGCAGTCGTTTCATGGTGGGGCTGAAGCGAAACTGGTTCAGCGCACGGGTTCTTTCAGCAACGCGAGCGCTTCGAGGGCGGACATGTCCTCATGAACGACGGCGGAGAGGCTGCGGGCGATGGCCCCAGGATTTTTGTGCTGCCAGACATTGCGGCCGATGGCGATGCCTGCGGCACCGGCGTCCATGGCGTTTTCGACCATCTGCAGAAGGCCGGCGTCGTCGCCCATGGCAGCGCCGCCAAGGATGATGACGGGGACGAAGCTCTGGGCGACGATGCGACGGAAATCATCGACCGTGCCGTTTGTCGGATACGGGGTCTTCACCACGTCCGCACCGAGCTCGGCGGCGAGGCGGACGGCGAAACTGACATTTTCCACGGTGTATTTGTCCGGGGCACCGAGAGCGTAAGGAAGAGATTCGAGGATGACCGGGATGTCGGTGTCGAGGCTGAGGCGGATGAGATCGGCACATTCCTGGAAATTATCCTTCTCATACGCGGACCAAGGATAGAGCATGTTCATCACAGCATTGGCACCGACCATTTCGGCCTCCTCGACGCCGTAAACGCCGATGCTGCCAGCGCCTTCGCCCGTGGTGCGGGTATTATAGACATCGGTGCGGAGGATGATGCCTTTGCCTGCGAGGCTGTCAGCAGCGCGCAGGGCGACGCCGAGGTTCAGGACGTAGCCATCGACGAAGTCGTTGACCTGGTCGATGATCTGAAAGGGATTTTCCAAACCAGGCACGGGAATGGCGCAGCCGTGGTCGATGGGAAGGATGACGGTCTTGCCGTCGCGAAAAAGGGCTTCGAGGTTTTCCTGGCGGTTCATAGAATGGAAAGTATGGCCGTTTTCTTCGCCGTGATGATGGCGCGGCGCAAACTTAATTCTCAGGCTGGCCTGGGGTCAGCGAGCAATTCTCTGCGGCTGGCTTTTGACCTTTTCGATCTCGCGGTTGGACCTGTCGATCTCACGCTCAAAGCGGGTTTTGTCGCGTTTGTATTCGCGAATGAGATCCACCGTCCAAAAAGCACCACTCAGGCTGGTGGCGAGCAGTAGGACAAAAAGCGTGAAACAGATGAATGACATCTGGGATTCCTGCACACGCCGCTCATCACGGTCTGAGTCCACATCCAAAACTCCCAGCAAATCCATCCACCACAGGCGCCAGACCCGTGGGTCACGGGCGATGTTCAGCGCCCAGAAGCTGATGAACAGCGCAAGAATGGAGGCGATGGCGAGACCAATGGGCATGCAGGGGATATAAATACCCAGGAAACTAGGTTCAATGGGTTTCCATCGAGTACCATTTCCGAGAGGAACGCAGACTTACCAATTTTTGATCCACTTGACCGCAATACTCGGGTCTTCCAGAGCATCGGAGGATGTTGATTGGATGTTTACCTCATCCTCTGCATACGACCATAGATCGTAGGTGCTGTTGACTGTTTCGACATTGGCCGCGTCTCCAGTACCGCCGGTAGTGGTAGTCGCTGGTGCTGCCTTAACGTATTGAAACGGCCTGCCAAAACCATCAATCAGCATGAAGGTCGAGTCACGACGGATGAACATGCTCTGAGGCATTTCTTTGAGTGTGATGTTTTTGATTTCATCCCCCTCTGTTTTGCCATCCGAACTGCCGGGAGTCTCCCCATCTCCAGAGCCTGTGACCCCTTTGATCTGGTCATAGCCATCACCACTGAGTGCTTGGTACAAGCATGCGGCACCGCTCGTGTCATAGCTTTTACCAGGCAGTATTTCCACCATCTGACCACTATTCGCCGGTTCGGGATACTCGCCAAATTCGGTATTATAGTTCTCCAGCGCAGACTTGGTCGCCTCAAAAGTGCCCGCAGTGAGGCGTCGCTTCGAGGATCTCATGGCATAGGTGTAGCCGCCCATGGTAAGCCCAGCCAGGAGCGCGATGATGGTGATCACGATGAGCATCTCCACGAGAGTGAAGCCGCGTCGCAGGTTGAATCCGAAGTGAGCCAGTTTCATGAAAGTCCGGTTTGAAGTTCTGAGTGAGGATTAACCTCCAGCACCGCCGCTGAGGTTCTTGATCACGTCGATCAGAGGCAGGAAGAGCGCCATGACGATGATACCAACCACAAGAGCCAGGATCACGATCATGAGCGGTAGCAGCATTGAGGTGAGGGCGGAAACGGAGTTATCTACTTCATCCTCATAAACATCCGCAATTTTAAGCAGCATCTCGGGGAGCTGGCCGGTTTCCTCGCCGACATCGACCATGGAGATCACCATGGGGGGGAACACACCGCTGGCCTCTAGCGGCGCGACCATGGACTCACCTTCTTTCACTGCGTCATGCACCTTGGTGATGGCGTCAGAAACGACGGTATTCCCAGCAGTGTCACGCGTGATGTTCAGCGCCTGAAGAATGGGCACGCCAGAGGTGACGAGCGTTCCAAGAGTGCGGGTGAATCGGGAAATGGCGGTTTTGCGCTGTACGTCCCCGAAAAGAGGCATTTTGAGCTTGTAGCGGTCAATCCAGCGGCGTCCGCCTTTGGAGGCGGCAATCATGCGCCAGATAAGCACACCGCCGATGATGCCACCCAGGAGATACCATTTGTAATCGTACATGTTGCGGCTGAAGCCGATGACCCACTTGGTAAGCTCTGGAAGCTTGTCCTTACTGCCAAGCATATCCTCGAAGATCGTCTCAAATCGTGGAACGATGACCAGCATCAGGAAGACCATGATGGCTGACGCGATGCACATGACGATGATGGGGTAAACCATCGCCGCCACGACCTTGTTCTTGAGCTTCTGGGCCTTTTCCTGGTATTCAGCGAGACGGTTGAGGACGAGTTCGAGCACACCACCCAGCTCGCCAGCCTTGACCATGTTGATGTAAAGCTTGTTAAAAATGCGTGGATACTGCTGCAAGCTTTCGGAGAAGGTGCTGCCGGTCTGCACGTTTTCAGCCAGCGTGGTGATGGTGCCCTTCATGATGGGATGCGGCTCCTGACGACCAAGAACGGTGAGCCCGCGAAGCAGTGGCAGGCCAGAGTCGATCAGTGTGGCTAGCTGGCGGGTGAAGACCATCAAGGTCTTGCTCTTCACTTTGGCATTGGCTCCTACCTTGACGACCTTGGACTTACCTTTGGTGGAAGTTTTGGCGCGTTTCTTGATCGCGGCAGCCTGCCCCTGGCCTTCAGCAGCGACACTGGTCGGATAGAGGCCGGTCTGACGGAGTTGGTTGATGGCATCGGCTTCGGAAGCGGCATCAAGGTCTCCGGCGGTTTCCTGGCCGTTTTGGTCCAGGGCGATGTAGTGAAACTTGGGCATAGGGACGTGTCTTGGAGGCGATTTTTGCAGTGAAGATATTCAGGATACCGGGAGGGCGGGTGTTCTGTCCATCAAATAATGAGTGAGAGAGCGCCTGGATTGGCGCGATGGGGATGCATGTGTGCCATCAGGTGTATTTCAGGACTTCTTCGATGGTAGTCACCCCATCGTAAATGCTGCGTAGGCCGTCCTCGCGCAATGTCACCATGCCCAGCTCTATGGCTTTCTGCCTCAGGACGAGGGATGGCGCACGACCAGTGATCAACTCCCGGATCGGGTCCGTGACATCCAGCAGTTCGTAGATACCTTTGCGGCCCTTGTAACCACTACCGCCGCAGACCGAGCAGCCGGAACCGGTGTGGAAGTGCTTTCCACCAATGTCTTCAACGGAGAGATTGAGCTGGTTGAGAACATGCAGGCTTGGCTCATAGGGAGCGCGACAGGATTTGCAGATGGTGCGCAGCAAGCGCTGAGCGAGCACGCCTTCCAAGGTGGCTGCAACAAGGAAGGGCTCGACGCCCATGTCCACCAAACGGGTGACGGCACCGGCGGAATCATTGGTGTGCAGGGTGCTGAGAACCAAGTGGCCTGTGAGCGATGCCTGGATGGCGAT
>CALDGV010000480.1 GCA_937941745.1 uncultured Prosthecobacter sp.
TGGAACTGCGTGAAGATGAGGGCGCGCTCGCGTTTCTCGGCGAGCTCGGTGCAGATCTCGGCGAGGCGGGCGAATTTGCCGCTGTCGGCGGGAGCCCAGGCACCATCGCCGTTCCAGTGGCTGGGGTGATTGCATACCTGCTTGAACTTGAGCAGGAAACCGAGCACGAGGCCCTGTCGCTTGATGGGCTCCATCTCTTTGTCGGCGAGCATCTTGGCGAGTTGATCGACGAGCTTCGCGTAGATGGTGGCCTGTCGCTTCGTGAGGCCGCAGAAGGCTTTGAGCTCAATTTTATCTGGCAGATCGGTGATGATGCGCCGATCCGTCTTCATGCGCCGCAGGATGTAGGGCCGCACGAGGCGGCGTAGCGGCGCATAGCCTGCCGTGGATTTCGCGCAGCGCTTCACGGCCTCGGCAAACGACGTGGTGCCGCCGAGCAGGCCAGGATTGAGGAAGTCGAAGAGGCTCCAGAGATCGCCGGGGCGGTTTTCCACCGGCGTGCCGGTCAAGGCGATGCGTGCGGGTGCCTGCAAGGCCTTCACCGCCTTTGCGGAGCCGCTGCCGCTATTTTTGATGGCCTGCGCTTCATCGAGAATGACGAGGCTCCAGGCGTGCGAGAGCCACGCGGGTGTTTTTTGCAGGAGCTGGTAAGTCGTGAGCATCACATCGAAGCCTTGCAAAGCTTCGGCTGGATGCTTCGCGGCAAGGTCGAGCGTCTCACGATCGGTTTGCGAGGGATGTGCGATGAAGAGGCGCAAGTCGGGCGCGAACTTCGCGACTTCGGCTTTCCAGTTTCCGATCAATGAAGCGGGGACGATGAGCAAAGAAGGAGCACGGACGCCCTCGTCCGCCTTCTTCGCCAGCAGCAAGGCAATCACCTGAATCGTCTTCCCGAGGCCCATGTCGTCCGCAAGGCAGGCACCGAGGCCCATGTGCGTCATGGACTTCAACCACGCGAAACCTTGCCGCTGATAGGGACGCAGCGTGGCACGCAGATTTTCGGGCGGAGTGGCTTCGGCGGGCTTTTGGAGCTGCTGGAGCACTTCAGCGATTTTTTCACCCGCAAGGACGGTGCTCCACTCGGGCACGAATTCGGCCACATCTCCTTCCGCGGCCGTTTTGGCTTCGCCGAAGCCTGCGAGCAAGCGCATGCCATCGAGGAAGCCGATGGCGCCTTCACCAGCGGCGTTTTGCACGCGTTTCCAGTGCGCCATGACCTGCTGCAATTTTTCGCCATCGACCTCGACCCACTTGCCGCGCAACGAAACGAGGCCGGTGTCGGCGCTGAGGAGTTTTTCGAGCTCGGCGGGCGTGAGCGGCTCGCCATCGAGGCTCTGCTCGATTTTGAAGCTGAGCATCGAATGCGCATGCAGGGAGGTTTTTTTCGGCGCGTCGATGGTGACGGCGATGGTGGGGCGCGAGGTCTTGCCGGCCTGCCACCAGTCCGGAAGCTTCATGACGATGCCGCAGGCCTGAAACACCGCTGTCTCGCGCAGCACGTGATAGGCTTCTTGAGGCGACATCGCCATCGGTTGGAAGAGTCGCTTCGACTCCAGCCACTCGCGCAGCAGTTTGGATTGCTCCGCCACGAGTCGCACAGGCTCCAGCAGGGCATTGAGTGCCGTTTGATCCTTCTGCCCGGCATAAAGCTGAAGCGCCCGAGCGAGCGGCAGATGCTGCGGCTGGCCGGTGGCGCTAAGTTTCTCCGTGAAGGTGGCGAGGAAGGCAAAAGGCCGCTGCGTGTCCGCCTTGTTCTCCGCCAGATGAAACGTCACGCGGCCGACGACATGCCACGCCGGGCATTCCTCGCGCAGCCAGGAGGTCACATCGCCTGCGGCCGCCTCCACCACATGGGCACCAAGCTGCCTCCACCAGCTTTGCAAAAGCTCTTCCGACAAATTCTCCGCCCCAGGAAAGGGAGGCGCCGAGGAAAGGAGCTGCGCCATCTCCTCCGCTGAAGGCATGGGCACGGAGGCAGCGTCCTTGGTCTGGCAGACGCGGATGAAAAACGGGCGTGCAAGCTCGCGCAGCCAGCGCCAGGGAGCCTCGACTTCGGCCGTCAGCAGATCCGTGGCCAGCAACGCCAGGAGCGGCCCCATGCTGCGCACGGCATAAAGCCTGCGCTCCTCCATCGAGGCAGGCTCGCCCTCCAGCAAAAGCTGGCCTTCAGGCGTGATGACAGGAACAAGCGGCACGTGAGCACCAAATGTCTTGTTCCGCCTGCTGCCAACCTTCATTCTCACCTGCATGAAAACCTCGATGATTTTTCTGGGGTGCCTTTGGGCCATGCCGAACTGGGCTGCGCCGCCACAAGTGGTGACGACCCTGCCCGCCCAGGGAGCCAGCGCGGTGCCGCTGAGTGTTCAGGAGGTCGTGGTGACCTTTGACCAGGACATGGATCAGCGTGGTTTTTCCTTCATGGGAGGCGGCGAAAGCTTTCCAAAAATCGTGACCAAGCCTTTCTGGCGCTCAGCGCGTGAATGCGTGCTGCCGGTGCAACTGGAGCCGGCCCGCACCTATCAAATCGGGCTCAATGGACCGACAAAGGGAAACTTCAAAAACCTCGCAGGCGAGCTGCTGCCGCAGGTGATCCTGCGCTTTTCCACCGCCGGAGGCACGCTGCCTCCGGTTCCGCAGGCGCTTCAGACCGAATCCATCCGCCAGCTCAAGGAGGCCCTGGAAACCCGGTACTCCTACCGCGACATCCATCCGGTGGACTGGACGGCACAGTGGAGAGAATTTGAACCCAGGCTCATGGCAGCAACGAGCACACGCGCCTTTGCCCTGATTGCAGGCCAGATGCTGGCGGCCACCCAGGACCCGCACATCTGGCTCATGGAGGGCGGGCAGATCGTGCCGGCCTTCCAGAGAGCCGTGGAGCCCAACATCAACTGGCCCTTCACGGAGACCCGGATCAAGCAGGCTCAGAAGCCGCACGCCATGGTGGTGTCTGGCACTGCAGCTCCCGGCATAGGTTATCTGGCGGTTCATTCCTGGCAGAAGAACCAGGGGGCGGAGATCTTCGAAGCCGCCCGCAAGGCGATGACCGAGCTGCAGACGCTGCCAGGCCTGATCCTTGATGTGCGGACCAACAGCGGCGGCGATGAAACGACGGCCCGGAAAGTCGCCGGCCTTTTCATCCAAAAGCGGGCGCTCTATGCCAAGCACCAGATGCATGGTTCGCAGACGGTGGAGGAGCGCTGGTTGGAGCCTAACCCAGATGGCCCCTTCTATCGTGGGCGGGTCATTGTGCTCATGGGGCCGCTCTGCATGAGTTCATGTGAGGCCTTCCTGCTCATGATGCGGCAGGTGCCGGGATGCCGGCTGGTGGGAGCCCCATCGTATGGCTCCTCGGGCAATCCCCAGCCTCACGAACTGGCCAACCGGGTCACCGTCTTCCTGCCTTCCTGGCGGGCCATGCTGCCCGATGGCACGGTTTTCGAGGGCCGCGGCCTCACTCCCGATGTGCTGGTCAGGGCTGAAAAGAAGGAGTTCTGGCCGGGAGACCCTGTTCTCGACAAGGCTGTGGAGCTGCTGAAGTCCCCCTAGAAAGGCAAACATCTGGATAGAGCTGAGGCTCGATGTCGTGTTACACGCCTCCCTGACATGAAAAGCCTCACTCTCGCGCTTCTCGCTCTTATTGCGGTCACCACCATCCCTGCAGCGGAGTCTGGCTACCCGCGTTTTGCTGCCGCTTCCGTGCATCCGCTGGCCACAGAGGCCGCCCTGCGTGCCTATGAAAAGGGTGGCAATGCCGTGGATGCCGCCGTGGCCGCCGGGCTCACGCTCGGCGTCGTGGATGGCCACAATTCCGGCATCGGCGGCGGCTGCTTCTTTGTCATCCGGGCCGCGAATGGCACCCTGACCAGCATTGATGGACGAGAAATGGCCCCCGCGAAGGCGCACCGCGACATGTATGTGATCAACGGCAGGCTGGACAACGAAGCCAGCAAGACCGGCGCGCTGGCCTCCGGCGTGCCCGGCGCGCTGCGCGCCTATGAGCATGCGCTTAAAAAGCACGGCCGGCTGAAGCTGGCCGACCTGCTGCTGCCAGCCGCCGAAATCGCCGAGAAAGGGTTTCCGATTGATGAGGTGTATGC
>CALDGV010000481.1 GCA_937941745.1 uncultured Prosthecobacter sp.
GGTCCTTGTTCAGCATGAAGTAGAGGTAGCGCTCGAAGTTCGAGGCGGCCTGAATGTCCATGCTGGGGGCGTGGCTGGGGTGCACGGGGCCCTGCTGGTAGTCGCCGGAGGTGAAGAAGCGGTGGAGGATGTCGTTCTGGTTGGTGGCCACGCGGAAGCCGCCGCAAGGCATGCCCATCTGCTGGCAGAGCCAGCCGGCCAGGACGTTGCCGAAGTTGCCGGTGGGGACGACGAACTCGGCGGTGGCACGGGCTTCCTGAGGCAGGCGGAGCCAGGCCCAGAGGTAGTACACGCACTGGGCCAGCACGCGGGCGATGTTGATGCTGTTGACGGCGGAGAGGTTGACGGTGCGGACAAAGTCCTGGTCGCCAAAGCAGTCCTTCACGACCCGCTGGGCATCATCAAAGGTGCCGGGCACGGGGATGGCGAAAACATTAGCAGCACCGGTGCAGGCCATCTGGCGCTCCTGCAGGGGGGCCACGCGGCCCTGGGGGTAGAGGATGAAGATCTGGATGCCTTCCTGCCCCATGCAGCCGTGGATGGCGGCGCTGCCAGTATCACCCGAGGTGGCGCCGAGGACGGCGAGCTTTTTGCCACTGAGGCGGACCTGGCGCTTATAGAGGAGGCCGAGCAGCTGAAGGGCGAAGTCCTTGAAGGCGAGGGTGGGACCGTGCCAGAGCTCGAGCACGTAGGTCTGATCGTCGAGCTTGCGGAGGGGGGCGACCTCAGGGGAATCAAAGCGGCGGTAGGCCTCGGCGGTGAGCTGGTGCCATTCCTCCTTGGGAATCTCGGGGGCAAAGAGGCTGAGGAATTCGGCGGCGAGCTGGGCATAGCTCAGGGAGGCCCAGGCAGGGAGCTTGTCGGCCAGCGAAGGGAACTTTTCAGGCAGGAAGAGCCCGCCATCTGGAGCGAGGCCGGCTTCGACGGCTTCGGAGAAGGTGTGCGGGCGGGTTTGTCCACGTGTGGAGATGTAAAACATGTCGGAGGGCGCGCATGGTGGCAGGTCCGCCGCCCAACTCAAGCCTGGAAGCCGGGCGGATGCAGGAAGGAAGCCCGGGCGGAGACTGGCAAGAATCCTGCGAGGCACGCCGTAGGTCTGCCTTCCACTCCCCCCGCTATGCTCACGATCACCGGTCCCTCCCACGGCAAACTCTGCGATGGCCACACCCGCCGCGACTTTCTGCGCATCGGCGGCCTGGCCATGGGCGGCCTCTCCCTGCCGGACCTGCTGAAGGCCGAGGCCGAGGCGCGCACCGGGCGGCAGTTCAAGTCCATCATCATGATCTACCTCTGCGGAGCACCGCCGCACCAGGACATGTGGGATCTGAAGATGGATGCGCCGCTGGAGATCCGCGGCCCCTACAAGCCCATCTCCACGAACGTGCCTGGGATCCAGATTTCCGAGCACTCCCCCCGGCTGGCGCGGATGATGGACAAGCTGGTGCCGATCCGCAGCCTGTGGGGTTCGCCCAACGGGGCACATGATTCCTTTATTTGTTACACCGGACGCACGCCGCCTCCAAACGGCGGTGCCGCACCGACGGGCCGCGCCTCGGACCCGCCCTCGCTCGGAGCCGTGGTGTCGCGCCTGAAAGGTCAGGCCGATCCTGCCATGCCTGCCTTCGTGGGACTGGCACCCAAGGCGGGCCACCCGCCCTACGGCTCGCCCGGCCATGCCGGCTACCTGGGCTCGGCGCACACCGCCTTCCGCCCCAACGGGGCCGGGGTGGAAGACCTGAAGCTGAACAACATCTCGGTGGCGCGCCTGGATGAACGAAAGTCCCTGCTGACAGGCTTTTACC
>CALDGV010000482.1 GCA_937941745.1 uncultured Prosthecobacter sp.
CAGCGGATCCATGGCGGCACCCTACGCGGACAAGCGTCGTCAGGCCCTCCGCTTCGCTGTGGCGCTGGCCTACCTGGGGCTTGCTGGGCAGCAGCGGGTGAGCCTCTACTCCCTGAGTGACACCACACGACAGGAGCTCCCGCCTCTGCGCGGCCAGGGCAACATTGAAAAGATCATTCAAAGTGCCACCAAGCTCAGCTTCGGCGGGCTGACGGATCTGCAGCGCAGCTTTGAGGACTTTCATCCGACGAGGCAGCGTTACGGAGTGATCTTCGTCATTTCTGATTTCTTCGGACGTGATGTGAACGCCGCTGCCGCCGCCATCAAGCGTGCAGCTGCCTGGCCAGGGGAGGTGCATTTTTTGCAGATCCTGCATCCCGAGGAGCGCGTGCCGACGCTGGAGGGTGAGGTCGAACTGGATGAGGTGGAGACCGGCGAGCGCCGCCGTTTCTGGCTGACCCGGAAGGATGTTCAGCGCTACACCGATGCCTTTGATGCTTTCTGCGACGAGCTTTCCCGTGAATGCGCTTCGCACCGCATTGACTTCATGCAGTGTGGGGCAGATGAGCCTTTCGAGCAGCGCTTCCTCGATCTGTTGAACCGAGGGTCGGCGCTTGCTGGTGCCGCTTGAGCGGATGCCCTCCTATAGAGGCTCTTTGCCAGTGGCTTCGATAAACTGCTGCCGGAGCTGCCTGTAGGCCTGCTCCCAGTCATGCAGGTCTTGCTGAGCCTCCATCAGGCGTTGTTCCAGAATCTGCACGCGGTGGTGAAGTGCGGCATCACCAGCGCCCTTTTCCAGGTCAGGCCACTGGGCGCCAATGAGGGTCGTCTGCGCGCTGCGGATGTGGTGCGGGCTGTCTTGAAAGAAAGGAAGCTCGGCCAGGCGGGATTCAGAGCCGTCCCGGCAGTCAATGAGGACGACGTTTTCATCAATCTGGCCGGTCGCCAGGAATTCCTGAATCGTCGCCACATTGGTCGGCCCGTAAAGATACTGGTCAGGCATCTGGATGAGCCAGTCCATCATCAGTTCACGCACCATCGGAGCTCTGCGCCAAGTTTCCCGGCCATCATTGGAGAGCTTGTCCATCGGGGAAATCTTCGCCTCGGCAGCCCACTGGAGGAGCGTGTCGTGGCTGATGGGACCATATTCCTCGTTCGAGGAGGCTTTGATGAGGTGCCAGATTTCCTGCGGCATGGATGCGAGGCTAGCAAAGGCCGGTCTGCGGACGGAAGAACAATTTCGCCCAGGGGCTCAGTTCAGGCGCTCCAGCTTCACCTTGGTGATGCCCTGCCTGGGTGTCAGGCCGATGGCGCTGGCGGCGGCGGGCGTGAGGTCAATCACACGTCCGCGGGTGAACGGGCCACGGTCATTGATGCGCACGATGACTGTTCTGCCGGTGCCGAGATGGGTCACGCGCACCTGGGTGCCCATCGGCCAGGTTCGGTGCGCTGCGGTCAAAGCCGTGGCGCGGAAGCGTTCGCCGCTGGCAGTCCTTCGGTCCCGATAGACGGAGGCGATGCCCGTTTGAGTCTGCATCGCATTCAAGGTCTCCACCGGCTCCAGCGGGCGTCCGAACTGGCGCACGATCAGCGGTGCCTCACAGGAGGCGAGCGTCAAAAGCAGCAGCATGCCGGCCGCCCGGCGGACTGGAAAGGTCATCCCGGGCATTCCATCAAGCGGGGCTCCAGCCTGCAATCCCCATTTTCTCGGCCAGGCGTGCAAAGGCAGCCTGCACAGAGAGGGTCACTGGTCCGGGGGCAGACAGCGGACGGCCATCCACCTCGGCGATCGGATGCACGTCACGGGTGGAAGACGTCAGAAAGGCTTCTTCACAGGTGGTCAGCACTGCGGCTGGTATGGCCTCCTCGTGGCAGGCAATGCCCTCTGCCGCGCATGCCGCCAGCACGAGCCGACGAGTCACGCCAGCTAGGCAGCCGGAAGACAGCGGCGGTGTCACCAGCCTTCCCTGGATCACCAGAAACACGTTGGAACCTGTGCCTTCACAAAGTTCCCCCTTGGTATTGGCCAGCAGGGCCTCGCCGCAGCCCTGCCTTTTGGCGGTGGCCAGGGCTCGCACGTTCTCTCCATACGAAGTGCTTTTCACCCCGGCCAGTGCGCCGTTTTCCAGGCGTGGCCAGGGCACCAGACAGACTTTTTCCACCGGTGGCCAGCCTTTCAGAGGCACGGCTGTCGCCAGAAGAGTCATCGGGCTGTCCCCGCGGTCAGAGCCCAGGGGGCCGTCGCCACTGGTGACGGTGAAGCGAATGCGCGCATCGCTGAGGTGGTTGGCCTCCAGCACGGCGTGGAGAGCTTGGAAAAAAGTGTCTTCGGGCACGGGTTCCAGGCCCATGGCGGAACACGAATTCACCAGACGCTCCCAGTGCTCGTGGTCCGCAAAGATCTGCCCACCGCGGGCCACGAGGGTCTCAAACACCCCGTCGCCCACCAGCAGGCCGTGATCGAGGGGGGAGATGCGCGCCTCATGCAGGGGCAGCAGGGAACCATTCAGCCAGACAATCATGCTCATGAGCACGACACATCCCGCCGACCCTCGAAACACGCAAGCGCGGATCACCAGATACGAGCCTTGCCAGCGCTGAAACACCGTCTAGTTTGCGCGCCGCTTCCCCCTCCTGTTTCAATGAAAAAAGCTGCCTTCACCGTCTTCGCTGCCCTTGCCCTTGTCTCCTTCGGCCCTTCCTGTGCCAAGCACCGCTGGGAAGACACCCAGAGCCTGCATGAAGGCATGCACAAAGACCATCATGGTGAAGGTCACGGAGAGGCTGCGCATGACAGCCACGCCAAGCCAGCAGCTGGCCACGAAGAGAAGAAGGCCGCCCACTAAGGGCGCGCAGCAGGAGGGCTTCAGCCTTCTTTGACCACTTTTCCGCCAAGCGAGAGGATGCGGGCCTTGCCCTTGGCGTCCTCCGCTTCGGCGATTTGGCCGTTCGCCACATACATCTGACTGAGCCCCGTCCAGGCCAGAAGGTCATTCGGACGCAGAGTGGTGGCCATCAGGCCTGCTCCGATGGCTTCCTTGAGGTTCCCCGTTTTCATGAGTGCCATGCCCAGCGCATGCCAGCCATCGAAAAAGGCCGGGTCCAGCTCCACGCAGCGCCGGTAGAGAGGCACTGCCTCCTCCAGGTCTCCCATCGCCAGATGGCCGTTGGCATCATCAAAAAGAGTTTCAATCTCGGACATGAGGGAAGGGGAGCAAAGTTCACCCAAGAGAACGCCTGCGAAACGAGAAGGGATCCCGTCTGCAGGCGTGAACTCAAAAAGCGGAGGCCGCAATCGCCGGATCAGGCGCTCATCTTGAGGTGCAGCTTCAAGCCGGCCTCAGAACGCTTGGCAGAGAACCAGGACTGGAAGAGTCGGTCACGCTCTTGGGCGGTGCGGGTGTCTTCGGTGTTCTTGCGCAGGTTCGTGCTGTCGTCGCGCTTGCGCAGCTCCTTGGCCGTCACATAGGCCAGCACAGCGCCTTTTTCTGTGTTCACCGCCTTGGTCACTTCACCCACGGCCACCTTCTTGGCTTCGTTGGCGATCTCGCGGGCGTTGGCCAGATCGGTTGGAGGCTCGTTGACGGTGATTTCCTTCACAGGATCGAGGGCCAGCTTCTTCTCCTTGGCGATGTCATCCAGCTTCTTGCCGGCTTTGAGGCCTTCCTGGAGGGCCGTGCGGGCATCATTCACCGCCTTCGAGAGGGCTTCCTGGGCTTTCTGGCCCACCAGGGTCTCCTTCACCTTGTCCTTCACCGCTGCCAGATCCTGCTGCTTCGGCTCTTCCACCTGGGTGACATGGAAAACATACCAGCCCTTCGTGCCTTTGACAGGGTCGCTGATGGGGCGGGAGTCCTTGTTGTGGGCGAAAATGGCGTCGATCAGGTCGCTTTCACCCTTCAGGGCTTCTGGTGGGCTTTCCTTGGTGAAGAGCTCAGCCTTTTCAGCCTTGAGATTCTGTTTCTTCACCAAGTCCTCGAACTTTGCTCCGGGAGCAATGGCCGCTTCGTTGAAGGCGTTCACCTTGTCCACCTGCTCCTTGCCCAGCTTCGTGCGCTCCTCCAGGGGCTTTTTCTCCAGGTCTGCCGGATTGGCGAAGAGCACGTAGCTCACGGCGCGCTTCTCGACAGTCTTGTAGGTGTCCTTGTTCTCCTCGTAATACTTCTTCATCTCGTCATCAGAGACCTGGGCGGTCTTCTTGAAGTCATCGAGCACGAAGTTGATGGTCTGCACCTTGAGGGTCTGGTGCTGGCTGGCGTAATCCTTCTCCGTCTCAATGGAGGAGGCCACATAGTTCCGGCCCACGAGATCGCGCAGGCGGCTCAGGCCGATGCTCAGCTTGGCCACATCCAGCATGTCCTGACCACCCATGCCATACATGCCCAGGGTCTGCTGCATGGTGAAGGCACGCTGCTGGCTGAAGGCGCCGTTTTCCTGGAGGGCAGGGAGCTTCTCCAGTTCGGCCTTCGCCTCGGCATCGCTCGGGTGGATGCCCATCTCATTCATCTGATGCTTGAGCACCAGCAGGTTGAAGAGGAAGTCGTTGCCGCCGGCGTCCGGGCTGCGTGCGGCGGACATCAGGCCGAAGTAAAGGTCATACATCTGCAGCATCTGGATGACCTGCCCAATGCGGCCCACTCGCTGCATTTCGGCCACGGTGTAATCTTCGCCATAGATGGTGAAGGCATCATCGGAGGAGGAGGCCATGCGCGGGCCGCTGTCCTGACGCCAGCCGCCCCAGACAGAGAAGGAAAGGATGATGACGACCGTGAGGACGATCATGAAGGCTCCACGATGGCGGCGGAAAAACTCGAGCATGGCTTGCGGGGGAAAGGCTGGGGTGGGAAAGGGGCGCGGAAGTAAGCCGCCGCGCCTCATTGGGCAAACGGAAAAACCGTTTGCATGGACAGCCTTTCACACCGCGTTTGAATCCGCCCTTTTCCTGACCATGCGCCTCACCTCCGCTTTTCTGCTGCCTGCCTGCCTGCTCCTCCTTGCCATACCGGCCTCTGCGGAGGACGGCTTCGTGCCCATGTTCAAGCCGGACAGCCTCGACGGCTGGGTGAATGCCAACTGCGCTCCGGAGACCTGGAGCATCAAAGACGGCGTCATTTCCTGCACCGGCAAGCCTACGGGCGCCCTGCGCACCGCCCGTCAGTATGAAAATTTCATCCTGGAAGCCGAATGGCGGCACCTCAGTTCCGGAGGAAATTCCGGCATCTTCATCTGGGGGACGCCCATCAGCGCCCCGGGCGTGCCTTTCCTCCGCGGCATTGAGGTCCAGGTGCTCGATCACGGCTACATGAAGCATGCCAACCCTGACAAGCCGCGCTGGTTCACCACCCACGGCGATGTTTTCCCCATTCACGGTGCGACGATGGAGCCTCATGGCGATCACAACGGCCAGCGCAGCTTTCCCAGCGAGGAACGCAGCAAGCCCAGCCCTGAATGGAATCATTACCGCATTGAGGCCAACAACGGCCGCCTCACCCTCGCCGTGAACGGCAAGATCGTCAGCGGCGGCGACAACTGCAACTACCGCAAAGGCTACCTCGCCCTCGAATCTGAAGGTGCCCCGGTTGAGTTCCGCAACGTCCGCATCAAGGAACTGCCATCCACCAGCACCCCGGTTGCACTGACTGCTCCCGAAGACCAGGGCTGGAAGCCTCTCTACACCGGCGTAGACTTCCGCAACTGGCGTGTTCCTGCCGCCGGCGGCTCCAAATGGAAGTCCAGCGACTGGCAGATCAAGCTTCAGGATGGTCAGACTGGTCCCGCGCTTTGGTCTGAGGCCGAGTTCGGCGACTGCGAGATTATTTGCGACGTCAATCTGCCGAAGGATGCCGACCTCACCAAGCCCGCTGCCGGGCTCTGCGTGCGCGGGCTGAGCCATCCCCTGGTGGAATTTGGCAGTGGCGGCATGGGGCGCATCCAACTCGGTGCGGACAAGGTCAAGGCTGGTCGCTGGTATCGCATCAAAGCCAGCCTCAAGGGCAGCAAGGCCAGCATCCGCATCACTGAAGCTGAGGATAAGAATCCACAGACCTTCGAGACGGAGGCCGACATGAACGCCCGGGGACGCATCGGCCTCGCCGACCTCACCCAGGCGGTCAGCTACGCCAACATTTACGTCCGCGACCTCTGATCTCCGGCTTTCGCCAGTTGCACAGCCGTCCGGATTCGTCATCGAAAGACCACCCGAGAAGTTTCGGGAAGCGTTCTTTTCACGCCCATGTCCGCCATTTCCGCACCTTCAACAGCCCCGAGCTACAAGACCGGCAGCGAAAAGCTGATCAAAGTGATGCCCGCTGCTGCGGCCAAGCTCATCAGCCTGCTCACCAAGCAGGGGCGGGCTGAGCATGGAGCCCTGCGGGTCGCCGTCGTGGGAGGCGGCTGTTCGGGTCTTCAGTATAAAATGGACCTCGTGGACGGTCCTGCGAACCGCGACATCATGGTCACTTCGAGCGAGGTCCGCGTCGTCATTGATCCCAAAAGCGCCCTCTTTGTCACCGGCTCTGAACTGGATTACAGCGACGACCTCCAGCAGGGCGGCTTCAAGGTCAAAAATCCGAATGCGGTCGTCACCTGCTCCTGCGGTGAAAGCTTCTCCGCCTGATCCTGAGCATTCTGGGCACCATGGCCGACTGTTTTGCACTCCTGGGCCTGCCGGCACGAGCCGCCCTGGATGAAGCTGCGCTGGATCACGCTTATCTTCAGGCGACCAAAACGGCGCATCCTGATCAGGCTGGCGGTGATGCAGAGCGATCCGCTGAGCTGAACGCTGCTTTGGAGACCCTGCGAAACCCCGTCACGCGGCTCAAGCACCTGATTGAAACCCGTTCGAGCCTTGGCTGGCGAGCCATCCCCTTGGAGCCCAGCCTCATGAGCCTGTTTGAAAAACTTGGCCCCCTGCTGCAGGCGACGGCTGCCTTCCTGGCTCGCAAGCAGGCTGCCACCAGTGCTCTGGCCAGAGCCTTGCTGGCTTCTGAGGAGATGCAGCTCCGGGAGGCTCTGGAAAGCCTCAACGAGTCCATTGAGGTCGAATGGCAGCGCCTGGAGGCTGCTTTGCCTGTCTGGGATGCTCATGCTGCGGAGAACGGTGAGGCTGGATGGGCCGAACTTCAGGCTCTCCAGGCCAAGTTTGCCTATCTCGCAAAATGGCGCGCTCAAATCCGTGAGCGCCTTCTCGGTCTCATGCTGTGAGGGCTGCCCGGTCTCGCCGCAGACAAGTCTAGAGGGCGTGGACGGCTTCCACGAGGGGCCTGACGAAGGCTTCGACCTGATCGGCAAGGTCTGGAGAAGTGCCGTTCTTTTCGATGAGCTTCACAATGGCGCTGCCAACGACCACGCCATCCGCCATGCTGGCGACTTGGGCTGCCTGAGCGGGATTGGAAACCCCGAAACCGACGCAGACAGGAACATCAGTCGCCTGTTTGATGATGGTGACCTGCTCCGCGATGCCGCTGGCGACTTCGACCTGGGCGCCGGTCACGCCCAGACGGCTCACATAATAAACAAAACCTTCTGCGCTTTTGGCGATGCTGGCGATGCGGTCTGCTGGGCTGGTGGGGGCGATGAGTTGAATGTGGCGAAGGCCGGGAGCCGGCTTCAGCTCCGGGTTTTCGGCAGCTTCATCCGGTGGAAGATCCAGCACGAGGACGCCGTCCGCTCCAGCCGCGGCAGCATCCTGATGGAAGCGCTCATAGCCGTAGGTGTACACCGGGTTCAGGTAGGTGAAGAGGACGAGCGGAATCTGGCTGCGGGTGCGGAGCTGGCGGATCATTTCCAGCACTTTGGGGGTGGTGGCTCCTGCCTTCAGGGCACGGTCGGCAGCCATCTGGTTCACGATGCCATCTGCGAGGGGGTCGGAAAAAGGAACCCCCAGTTCCACGATGTCCACGCCAGCTTTTTCGAGGGCGAGCACAATGTCGATGGTGGCATCCAGGGTGGGGTC
>CALDGV010000483.1 GCA_937941745.1 uncultured Prosthecobacter sp.
CGCCCCCGCCAGCGAAGGCAGCCACCCGCATGAACCGGCGCGCATCCACCCTCATCCACGCCCAGCGCGCCCGGAGCAGGCTCGCGAACCTCGCAGCGGAGCGCCAAGAGGCGACCGCCCACCTCGCCGGGAAGGTGGAGACCGCCCACCAAGGCGCGAAGAACGTGGTGACAGAGGCCCGCGCCGCGAGCGCGGCGAACGTGGCCCTCGTCGGGAAAACAGCGAAGAAAAGCGCAGCCCGATCCAGAATTACGCTCCGGTGCCCCCGCCCCCGGCCCCTCCCGTGCCGGAGGGTCCTTTTCCGGAAGCGTTTGAAGCGCTTGGCCTGAGCCCGGCTGTGCTGGCAGCCATCCGGGACTCGGGCTATGAAAAGCCCACGGAGATCCAGCAGAGGTCCATCCCGGTGGTTTTGGAGGGCAAGGACGTCATCGGAGCCTCCCAGACCGGCACTGGCAAGACCGCCGCTTTTGCCCTGCCCTCCCTTTGCCGTCTGGGCGCCCCAGGACATTTCCGCTGCCTGGTGCTGGAACCTACCCGTGAACTGGCTCTGCAGGTCGTGGAGCAGTTTGAGAAGTATGGCAAGCATACCGGCCTCCGTGTCGTGGCTGTCTATGGAGGTGTTGGCTATGAAAAACAGCGCAAAGCCCTCCAGGAAGGCGTGGATGTCGTCGTAGCCACTCCCGGACGCCTGCTGGATTTCATGAGCGACGGCACCGCCAACATGGCGAACCTGGAAGTGCTCGTCCTCGATGAAGTGGACCGCATGCTCGACATGGGCTTCCTGCCGGACGTTCGTCGCATCGTCGAAGCCACGCCCCGAAGCCGTCAGACCCTGTTTTTCTCGGCCACCATGCCTCCTCAGATCAAGAGTCTGGCGGACTTTGCCCTCAAAGAACCCGTGAGCGTTGAGGTGGGCATCCGTTTCTCCCCGGCTGAAACGGTCAGCCATTACATGTATCCCGTGGCCAGCGACCAGCGCGAAGAACTGCTCCTCGCCATCTTGAAGCAGACCCACTTCAACAGCCTGATGGTCTTCACCCGCACCAAGGCCCAGGCGGACCAGCTCTATTCCTCCCTCAAGCAGAGCGGAGAGTACAAAGTGGCCGTGATGCACAGCGACATCAGCCAGAAGGAGCGCGAAAAGGCCCTCAAAGGCTTCCGTGATGGAGAATTTGAAATGATTGTGGCGACTGACCTTGCCGCACGCGGTCTGGACATCAGCGGAGTCACTCACGTGATCAATTTCATGGTCCCCGAAAACTCAGAGGACTACGTGCACCGCATCGGCCGCACAGGCCGCGCCCAGAAGGAAGGCGATGCCTACACCCTCTTTTCTGCCGAAGAACTCCCCTACGTCGCCAGCATCGAACGTCTCATCAACCAAAAGATCGAGCGCAAAAAGCTGGAAGGCTTTAACTACAAATACACCACCGTGCTGGACGAGGAAGACAAGGCACGTGCGATCCTGCACGGCCGGAAGAAAAAGCGCCGGTAAGAGAACTTCACGGATCTTTTCAGGCCAGGCCGCGGTCTTCCACCTGCGCTTCATCCAGTCCCAAAAAGTGCCCCAACTCGTGAAGGAGAGTCACCCTGACCTCCTCACGGAATGCGGAACGATCTTTTCCGGCGTAACCCCACAGATTGTCGAGAAAGAGACGGATCCGCGGCAGGTCACCCACGCCTGATGCCGCCTCAGTGCCTTCATAAGACTGGCCTTCAAACAGCCCCATGAGATCCTCCGCCAGCCCCGCCTCAAGCGGTGCAGCCTGCTCCATCCATTCTAATTCGATAGAGCAGCCTTCAGCGGCCTCACGAACAGGTTCTGGCAGAGCCGCCAAAGTACGTGCCACCTCAGCAGCGGCAATGGTTTCCAAATGCTTTCGAAGCATGTGTGGAGGCGACGAAGTTTTTAAGAACCAGAGGCTGGCTCACTGCGGATCATAAATGGTGCCCGCACGCCGGTCGTTGAAATTGGCACCACCCATGTCACGCATGAAATTGCCCTGGATCTGATTGCCCAGGCCGTTGATGCGCGAGGATGAGTAGAGGGAGCCCGACACACTGCCCATGCCCGGCGCATCGAGTGCCACCGGCCGGTCTGGTGTTGGCAGACCATTGGCTTTGCGTTCACTTTGCGCCAGTTCATGACGGCTCCAGGCCATGGTGTCCACACGACTCAAGACCTGATGCTCCAGCCGAGCCTTCTGCTGCTGGTATTCAACTTCGGTCAGCTGACCAGAGGCGCGCTGCGCCGACAGGGCATTGAACTCAGGCTCAAGCTCATGCCGGACGAGCTTTTCAAAGTGATCCAACTGCGCAGCAGAGGGTGCCGTGGATTCGCAAGAAACCAGGACGAGGGCCAGGAGGGCATTGAAGCAGGCAAAACGCATGCCGCAAAGTATGTCTGAAACATGACGCTTGCAAGACACCCCTAGTTTCTCAGCCTGTAGGAGGTCAGCAGGTCGGCCAGAGCCCCCTCCTGAACCTTGCCCAGGCTGGAACGAGGGATCGCAGGAAGTTGTACGACCTCCGAAACGTGGCAGAGGGGCTCCGTCACGGCATTGAAAGCATCCTTCAGCTGATGGGACTTCTCATTTTCCACGACAAGAACCAGCCGCGCCCCACGCCGTTCGTCAGGAACGGCCGAAATCCAGGGGGATGGACTGATTTGATGCCGCAAAGCCAGTTCTTCCAGCTTCATGCGCAGGGGAGCCAGATGCACCAGTTCCCCAAGGATCTTCACAAAGCCGGACTCGCGCCCCACAAACTCCAGCCATGACCTGCCGCCTACCTCGGTCCAAAGCCGGACATGGTCGCGAGTGATCAATTCCGGCCCGAGAGGATGCCACAGCCAGCCTTCGCCTTCAGAGCGAAGCACATACCCCTTGGCCAAAGCGGGCCCCCGAAGCACCAGACGCCCTTCGGCATCCAGTCTGACCTTCCAATGTGGCAGAACCTGCATCACGCCTGGTTTGCAAGGCCCGTCCAAGGATTGAGTCGCGATCTGCGACGCGGCCTCCGTCATGCCATAGCTCTGCAAAACGGGCCAGCCCAGCCCGCGGGCTTTCGCGGCAAGCTCAGGTGACATACCTCCAGCCCCCACCACCACAGCCCGCAAGGATCGGGGGGCCTTCAAACCCTCACGCACGAGGTCATGTACTTGCGTGGGCACGAGCGAGACCAGGGTGATTCTCTCGGCCTCACAGCATTCGGTGAAGCGTTCAGGATACCAGCGGCCTTCATCGAGCCGCCAGGATGAGCCGGACAGGTGAGCCCGGGCAAGGATGGAAAAGCCTCCCACATGATGCAGCGGCAGCGCAATCAACCAGCGGTCTTGTGGCGTGACCTGCAGATGCTTATTCACTTCCCTTCCTGAAAGGAGAAAGGCCTCCTTGCTCAAGGCCACCCATTTCGCCAGACCTTCACTGCCAGAGGTTTGGAAAAAACAAAGGGGCTCATCACTGAAAGAACGCGCCCACTCCAGCAGGCCGCCGGCATCTTCAGGCCGATGCGGATTCACAGCGACATGATGATCAGCAGATTCCCAGAACTGCGAATCAGTCATGACCACGTGGCGCGAAGGCAAGGCGCTTTGCAGAGAGCTTACTGCTCAGCAGCCGACTTCCGATTCTGGATGTAGGTGCTGCGGACTGCCGTGTAAGGGTCGATGGCGTTGGCCTTCGATTCGTTGTATTTGTCGAGCTGGTCGGGCAGCAGCCGGATGGTATTGCCGGTCGCAGGAATCCAGGCCCAGTCATCAGCACCTTCGCCCCACAGGAAGAGCCAGTTGATCGGGTTCAGCGCATAATCGCCTGCCAGCCCGAAGACTTCACGAGCGGAAGAAGGTCCGAGCACAGGCAGCACGATGTAGGCACCATGGCCGATACCCCAGGTGGCCAGCGTCTGGCCAGTGTCCTCTGTAGGCACTTCAGCCAGGGCGGGGATTTTGTCGGAGACTTTGAACAGCCCGCCCACGCCGGCGATGGTGTTGACGCCGAACTTGCCGGCCTCCTTGCCAGCGCGGTCAAACTTCCCCTGGAGTCCGCTGTTCACGAAGCGGACCGGGAACTTCACGTTCTCGTAGGCATTGTCGATGCTTTTGCGGACCTTGCCTGGAAACACCGTGGTGTAGGTCTTGGAAACCGGCGTGAACACCCAGGCATACAGTTTGTCATTGAAGGCAAAAGTGGCCCGGTTCAGCGCCTCCAGAGGATCGGAAACCTCAGCAGTTCCTTCGTAATCGTCCAGATCATCCGTCGAAGCGTTTGCAGGAGCCTTGGTGCTGGCAGCAGCCTTGGGCGCTGCCGCAGCCTGGGAGGCCGCAGGCTTGGTGCTCGTGCAGGAGGCGAGAGCCAGAATCAGGAAGGGGAGCAGAAGGGCGGTTTTCATGATGGACGAGACACAGACTGTTCGAGCGAGCGGATGACCGACTCCGCACCACCCTGTTTAAAAGTGGCATCAAGCTGTGAGCGGTAGTTGGCCACCAGACTGACACCTTCGATCACCACATCGGCAATGCGCCAGCCGCTGATCTGCTCCATGCGGTACACCACTGCATAGCGGCTGCCCTTGTAAACCAGCGTTGTCGGCACATCCACCCGGCCAGCCGCAGGCGAAGTAGCAGCCTTGTAGGTGATCTGCGGACGTTCTCCAGGGGTGAACTTGTTGCTGTAAGTGCGAATGATCAGCGTCGTGAAGAGCTCCGTCGCACGTGCCTGCTGGGAGCTCGAGAACTGCCGCCAACCCACCCCGACCGCACGACGAGTCATCGTTTCAAAGCTGATTCGGCTTTTCAGCAAGGTGCGAACCTTGGTGGCAAGTGCGGCACGGTCAGCGACTCGATCTGCAACGGCCAGAACTTCATCAATGGTCGAGCGCAGGCTGGCCTGGGCTTCATCAGCCGGATCCGCCCGTGACATGAGCGGAGTGGCGGCCAGGAGCAGGAAGAATGGGCGGCGTTTCATGGAGCAGGAACTTTCCCTGATTCGGGCGCGGCTGCCTCAGAGGAAGCATCCGTGTCATTGCTTACGCCACCGAAGGCCATTTTGCCAATCAGAGATTCGAGGTCCACGGAAGATTCCGTCATCGTGATCCTGGCGCCGGGTTCCAGATAGGTCTCATCCGCACCTGGGGAAAGGGAGACATATTTGTCACCAATAAGTCCGGTAGTTTTGATCGAGGCCATCGAATCCGTGGGCAGTTTCAGCCCCTCCATGACACGCAACGTGGCGATGGCGCTGTAATCCTGGGCGTCCATGCGGATGGACTCCACACGTCCCACGGTGACGCCTGCCACCAGCACGCTGCTGCCGACATTCAAGCCACCTGCATTGGTAAAGCGAGCCTCGACCACATAAGTCGGGCCACCCAGCAGTGAGCCAGCGCCGACCTGCACCGTAAGCCAGGTCACCGCAGCCAGTCCGAGCAGGACAAACAGGCCAACGAGGTATTCGATTTTGGAAGATTTCATGAAAGCTGGGAAAGGAGACAGGAACTCAGGCAGAATGCACACGCAAGGCGGCCACGCTTTGCTGAAGTGCGGCGGTGCTGTCACGGAAGTCCCGAACCACAGGATCCTGAGACGAGGCAAATGCCTCGGGAGTGCCCGCAAAACGCATCGCTCCGTTGTCCAGCAGTGCCACATGGTCGCTGATCACCAGGACCTCGGCCACGTCATGGGTGACAATCACTGCCGTG
>CALDGV010000484.1 GCA_937941745.1 uncultured Prosthecobacter sp.
TGGGCCGTCCCAGCCTGAAGCGGGTGCGTGAGTTTCTGGACCTGCTGGACCGCAAGAGGTTTGCCGAGGCGGAGAAGCTGGCCCTGCGCACGCGCGGCCCCATCGGCCAGTTCATGGGGGCTGCCGCGAAGCACTACAACGACCCTCAGAATGTCATGGAGGAGACCATGTTCGAAAAGATCCTCGATGCGAAGGTGAAGCTGAATTCCTGGATCCCCTTTGTGAAGATCGCCGCCGCTGTGGAGCCGCTCTTCGGCCTGCTTGGCACGGTGACGGGGATGATCAACACCTTCAAGCTCATCACCGTCTTCGGCACGCAGGATGCCTCCACCTTCTCCTCCGGCATTGCTGAGGCTCTGATCACCACGGAGTGGGGCCTTGTCACCGCCATTCCATGTCTTTTGATTGCTGCCTTCCTCGGCCGCAAGGCACGTGCGGTCATTGATGACATGGAGAAGCTCGGTGTGCGCATCATGAACCACCGCATCTCCGGCGAGGCGCATGTGCGCACCCTGAAGACCGATGAGGAGAAGCCTGCCGGACCCGCCGGGCTGGTGCCGATGCCCGCCTGAAACAGCCTGAACTGCCAGCCATGACCACCATGATCCCGGCTCCCATGCTCGCCGTGTCCCTGCAGGAATACTGGCAGGGCGCGCTCGACCTCTGGGTGGCAGGCGGCTGGGCCATGATCCCGCTGGCGGTGAATGCCTTCATCCTTTACGCGAAGTGCGGCGAGATGTTCTGGGAGCTCTGGATCAGGAACTTCCGCATCGACCGCTACTTCGGCGGGCGGAAGGTCATCTCCAAGCTCAGCGGTGACCATGCCGCCAGTGCGCATGTCTACCAGTCCGCGAGGCGCTACATCAATTTCCACGGCGTGGAGTTGCATGAAGACGGCAGCTATGACGAGGTGGAGGCCGCTTTCAGCGAGGTGGTGGCAGATGAGATCCCGCCCATGGACCGTGACTTGAAGTTCATTCAGGTGGCGGTGGCCGCTGCGCCGCTCTGGGGCCTGCTGGGCACTGTCACCGGCATGCTCACCACCTTCCAAGGTCTGGCGAAGGGGGGCGGCGGGGAGAAAACGATGAACGTCATCGCCGGCGGCATCTCAGAGGCTCTCATCACCACGGAGACGGGCCTCGTCATCGCCCTGCCGGGCTATTTTCTGCACTACCTCCTGACCGGGAAGCGGAACAAGTTCCAGGGCTTCCTGGAGCATCTGCAAAACGCCTGCTGCCAGCGTGTGCTGAAGCTCAGCCGCCAGGAGGACGCAGATGCGGACGCTGCAGCCGCGGAGGCCGAACCTGCTCACTTTTAACCCAACCTACTGCTGACACTCACCATGGCCCGTTTTGGTAGCTCCAACGAACCCGAGGAAGATGCCGCCATCGACATCTCCCCGCTCATTGACTGCATTTTCATCCTGCTGATCTTCTTCATCGTCACCACGACCTTTGTCGAGGAGACCGGCATCGAGGTGGACAAGCCGCAGGCTGCTGCAGGTGCTGCGCTGGAAAAGCAGAGCGTCATGATCGCCGTCACTGCAGAGGGTGCCATCGTCTATGGCGGCAAGGAGATCGGCATCAGTGGTGTGCAGCCGATCGTGCGCCGTTTTGTCGATAAGGAGGCGGACACGCCTGTGATCATCCAGGCGGATGAAAAGGCGCCCACCGGCATCTTTGCGCGCGTGCTTGATGAGGCCAAGCTGGGCGGCGCGCTGAAGGTCTCCCTCTCCACCTCCAAGAACTGACTTTCACCCGCATGATCGAAGCATCCCAGACTCCGAAACGGCTCAAGAGCGGCAAGGGCGGCGTGTCCCTGATGCTCGGTCGCCAGTTTTCGTTTCATGGGTTCGGCCTGCTGATGACGCTCTTCGTCTTTGGCGTGCTGCCGGGGCTTCAGATCGTCACGGGTGGCGGCGGCAAAAAGGAGTTGGTGCGCAGCGTCACCGCCATCACCGAGGCACCGCCGCCTCAGGAAAGCCTTCTGGAGGACAAGCCGCCGCCGCCACCTGAGCCCGAGGAGCCGCCACCGCCCATGGAAATGCCACAGACCTCGCTGGCGGACATCTCCGGGGCGCTGAATCCCAGCGGCAGTGGTGCTGCAGTCCTGAACAACGCCATGTCCTCTGCGGCGATGAACCAGGGCATGTCCGCCTTCAGCATGGGGGACGAGGTGAAGCCGCGCCCCGTGAGCACGGTGCAGCCGCGTGTGCCTGCGAACCTGCGCAAGGCAGGCCTGCGGGGCACCGTGAAGGTGCAGTTTGTGGTCGATGCGAACGGCCGCGTGCAGAATCCAGCCGTTGTTTCCACGCCCAACCCTGCCTTGAACCAGCCCACGCTGGAAGCCATCAAGCAGTGGCGCTTTGAACCCGGCACCCGCGGCGGCAAGCGCGTGCCCATGAAAACCATGCAGCCTTTCAACTACGGAGGCTGAGCCGCCAGGCCCTCCGGCACCAAACATCACCTTCATGAAGACGAATCTGACCACGAAACTGCGCCGCCTTGCCTGGCTCTCCGCACTCAGTCCCTGGCTTCTTGCTTCCGCGGCCCGCCCGCTTCCCTCGTTGTGGGAGAACCCGGTCTTCCAAAAGCACCTGCTTGGCACTTTCGGCATCAATTCGGAGATCGAGCCGGCCTTTCGTGACGACAACGAGTCCGCCGACTATGAGCAGATTTCCAAGATCATGCAGAGTGATCCGGCGAAGGCGCTCGATTACCTCATGAAACTCTCCGCCATGCCGGGTGCCAGCGCACGCATCGAGTTCGCCATCGGCAACATCCTCTTCCAGAAGGACCGCCGCGCCGAGGCGGAGAAGTTCTTCCTGCGAGCCATTGAGAAGTTTCCCAGCTACCGCCAGGCGCACAACAACCTGGCCATCCTCCATGTGCAGGCGGGCAATCACGCGCAGGCCATCACGCACTTCACGGAGGCCATCAAGCTCGGTGCCAGTGACGGCACCTCCTATGGCCTGCTCGGTGTCAGCTACCTCGGCATCGAGAAGTTCCTGGCCGCCGAGGGCGCCTTCCGCAATGCCATGCTGCTGCGCCCGGATGTGAAGGACTGGGAGATGGGTCTCGTGCAGTCGCTCTTCCGCCAGGAGAAATGGCCGGAGATCATCTCCATCCTCAACCGCCTCATTGAGGCTAGCCCCAGTGACGCCTCGCTGTGGGAGCTCCAGGCCGGCGCCTACCTTGGTCAGAAGAACCCCCTCGCCGCCGCCGCCAACTTTGAGATCATGGACAAGCTGGGCAAGCTGTCTGCGGAGCAACTCAGCACCCTTGGTGACATCTACATCAACGAGGGAATGCTCGACGTGGCTGCTGACGCCTATCTGCGCGCTTTCGAAAAGTCAGGGATGGCTGGCGGGGTCGAGCGTCCGCTCCGTGCGGCCGAGATTCTCATCGGCCGTGAAGGCCATGACGCCGCCCGCAGCCTGATCCAGCGTGTCACCGCTGCCGCCGGCAAGGATTTGAAGCCAGCGGACCAGCGCAAGCTCCTTAAACTTGAGGCCAAGATCGACATGGCTGCGAACAAGCAGGACCAGGCGGCGAAGACGCTGGAGCAGGTCGTCTCCCTCGATCCTCTGGACGGGGACGCGCTCATCATGCTGGGCCAGTATTATCAGGGCAGGAACGAGAATGAGAAGGCCATCGCCCGTTATGAGCAGGCCGCCAGCGTGCCGGAGCACGAGCATGTCGCCAAGGTCCGCCATGCCCAGCTTCTCGTTAGCATTGGCAAGTACGACCAAGTCGTTCCCCTCCTGAAGCGCGCCCTGGAAGTCAAGCAGAGCGACAGCGTGGCCCGCTTTCTGGAGGACATCGAACGCTTCCTCAAATCAAGGCGCTGATTTGAATCTCACGACTTCAGGTCCCGCGACTGGAAGAAGGCCGTGCCAAGGATGAAGAGGCT
>CALDGV010000485.1 GCA_937941745.1 uncultured Prosthecobacter sp.
AACCTTCAGCGCCAGCTCTTGTTCGGTCAGGCCGACCTCGGCCGCCCGAAGCTGGAGGCGGCGCGCGACCGCCTGCTCCAGATCAATCCGCATCTGGACCTGCGTCTGCATCCCGGGCGCTTCACCGCGGCCAACGCCCTGCAGATCGCGGCGGACTACGACGTCATCATTGACGGCACCGACAACTTCCCGACGCGCTACCTCTCCAACGACGTCGCCGTGTGGCTCCGCAAGCCGAACGTGTACGGCAGCATCCTGCGCTTTGAAGGGCAGGTGGCCGTGTTTGCGCCGCATCTCGGCGGCCCGTGCTACCGCTGCATGTCTCCGCAGCCGCCTGCGCCGGGCCTTGTCCCCAGCTGCGCGGAAGGTGGCGTGCTCGGCGTGCTTCCCGGACTGGTCGGCACCATGCAGGCGCTGGAGGCCATCAAGCTCATCACCGGCATCGGCCAGCCGCTTCTGGGAAAGCTGCTCCACGTGGACACCCTCGGCCTGCGCTTCCGCACCTTCAATCTGCGGCGTGATCCTGAATGCCCCGTCTGCGGGGAGAATCCCACCATCACCCAGCCCATCGACTACGAGGGCTTCTGCGGCATCAAGCCCCTTCCATCCATGAACAGCATCTCCGTCCGTGAATTGAACGACCTCCGGCAGCGTGGCGTGCCGCACTTCCTGCTCGATGTCCGTGAGCCCGATGAGCACGCCACCGCCCGCATCGAGGGCGCCGTGCTCATTCCCCTGGCGCAGGTCACCGCACGCGCCGCTGAACTGCCCCGCGACCTCCCGCTCTACGTCCACTGCAAGCTCGGCGGGCGCAGCGCCAAGGCCGTCGCCGCCCTTCAGGAGCTCGGCTTCACCAATGCCGTGAACGTCACCGGCGGCATCACCGCCTGGAGTGATGAGGTGGACCCGGCCGTGCCGCGTTATTGAGCTGCTGCGGCGGAGGACTTCCACCGCCTCGGCACCTCCCAGGGAGCCAGCGCCGCACAGGCCCGCGCCTTGAATTCCTGGGTGAGCGCCTCTGCTGGCAGGTCCAGCGTGCACACCACATCCTGCACGCGCTCCGGATCACGGCTCGGCGCTCCGCTGACCTCCACGCTGCCGATGCCTGTGGCCTCGCGGATCTTCGCCGCAATCTCCTGCGGGCTCAGCTTGCGGCTGGCCACATTGATCCCGGCACCCAGGCAGGCCTGGAAATCCAGCCGCCCGCCTTCACGGGCTTCGATCACATCCCAGGTCAGGTGCGTGCCGCCGCCAAAGACCTCCCCTGGCAGGGTTTCATCGTAGCCCAGGCCCACTGCATCACTGCACACCTGCAGCCGGCCGTTCATGCCGGTGCTGGTCTCGATGCCCGGCAGCAGCATGCCCAGATCTGCCGTGTCCGCCCGGGCCGTCTCACCGCCATCGTAGCTGATGGCCCCGCACTCGCTCGTGCCATAGAGGTTGTGCAGCTTCAGGCCAAAGACCTCCCGCACCTTCGCCTCCAGCTCCTTCGTCAGCACCGACCCTGCGGAGACGGCCAGGCTCACCCGGCCCAGGTCCAGCCCGGAGATCAGCCAGGCCTTCCACATCGCCGGCACGCCCGGCAGGAAGACCCGCTCGTGCTGCTTCAGCGCCTCCACCATGCCGGTGGGAAAGGGCGTCGGCAGCCAGTGCGTGGGCAGCCCATGCAGCAGCGTCTGCAAAACCGTCGTCGTCAGGCCAAAGGAGTGCGCCACGCTCAGCGGCGCCAGCGCCACCGCCTGATCCGCCAGCCCCAGCGCCGCATGCAGCCGGTCCACATCCGCCGCGATCTGCGGGAAATCAAAGAACTGGCAGCGCCGCAGGCCGGAGCTGCCCACCGTCTGCTTGATCAGCGCCACCGGCGCACCCTGCGGCAGGCGTGCGGGCACGCGGCGCTGGCGGTCCTTCTCCACCACCTGCACCGGCAGGCCGCGCAGCAGCCCCGCCAGCAGGGCCAGCGTGATCTCCACCCCATCCCCCTGCGCCAGGAAATGCTCCCCCAGCATCGCGCAGTGCTGCGCGGGCAGCGCCCGGGCCAGCTCATCCAGCTCCCGGAAGCTCAGCGCACCCGCCGGATGCCACAGGGCCGTGGCCTCCGCCTTCCGGCTCAGGATGGTTTTCCAGCGATCAACGAACATTCAAAAGTCTCTGCCCGACAGTGGCGGCTCCGCTCCTCCGCTTCAAGCAGCGGAATCATCTCCGGTAAACTCGGGAAACATGAAATGACCGGCAGACATGCTCTGTTTGTCCTCTGCCGTTCCTCTCATGCGCAAAGTCATCGCCCTCATCCTCCTGGCCCTGGCCACCCTCCTGGCCTTCTATGCCTTCCAGCCCGCGCCTGCCACCTCGGGGAAGCTCACCGTCTTCTGCGCCGCCGGGCTCAAGCAGCCGGTGGAAACCATCGCCGCCAATTTCCAGCGCGACACCGGCATTCAGGTCGAGCTCCAGTTCGGCGGCACCGGCACCCTCCTCAGCCAGCTCCGCATCGCCAAGACTGGCGACCTCTTCATCGCCGCTGATGACGGCGCCCTCGCCGATGCCCGCAAGCTCCAGGTCGTGAAGGAAGTCCTCCCGCTCGCCCTCCAGCACCCCGTCATCGCCGTGCCCAAGGGCAACCCCAAGGGCATCCAGACCCTGGCCGACCTCGAAAAGCCCGGCCTCAAGCTCGCCCTGCCCAATCCTGAAGCCGCCAGCGCCGGCAAGGTGGCGAAAAAACTCCTCGGCGCACGCTGGGACAGCCTCGCCGCCAAGGCCGCCGTCATGAAACCCACCGTCACCGAGATTGCCGCCGATGTGAAGCTCGGTGCCAGCGATGCCGCCCTCGTGTGGGACAGCACCGTGCCCCAGTTCGGCCTCGAAGCCGTCCAGCTTCCCGAGCTTTCCAGCCACGCAGAAAAGGCCAGCGCCGCCATCCTCAGCAGCGCCCGCAGCGCCGCCGAAGCCCTCCAGTTCGCCCGCTACCTCGCCGCTCCTGAAAAAGGCGGCACCATTTTCGAAAGCCTCGGCTTCCAGCCTGCCGGCGGCGACACCTGGGCCGCCAAGCCCGAGCTCATCCTCTACAGCGGCGGCGTGAACCGCCCCGCCATCGAGCACCTCGTGCAGGAATTTGCCAACCATGAGGGCATCAGCGTCACCACCGTCTTCAACGGCTGCGGCATCCTCTGCGCCGCCATGAAGACCATGAAGGACACCACCAACCCCAAGTTCCCCGACGTCTATTATGCCTGCGATGTCTGCTTTGTTCCTCCCGTGGCCGAGCAGTTCCCGGAGGCCGTCCTCCTCACCGAGGCCGAAATCGTCATCGCCGTGCCCAAGGGCAATCCCAAGGGCATCCAGACCCTCGCCGACCTCGCCCGCGGCGGCCTGCGCATCGGCCTCTGCAACGCCGAACAGTCCACCCTCGGCTTCATGACCGCTGGCATCCTGCGCAGCATGAACCTGTTCGACAGCGTCATGAAAAACGCCTCCAGCCAGGTGCCCACCGGCGATTTCCTGGTGAACCAGCTCCGCACCGGCGCCCTCGATGCCGCCGTCGTCTATCGCACCAACATCCAGGGCCAGCCCGAACACTTCGACGCCATCCCGCTGCCTGCCGACAAGGCCAAGGCCATCCAGCCCTTCGCCGTCCGCAAAGACTCCCCCAACCGCGCCCTCGGCCAGCGCCTGCTCGACTACCTCAAGGCCAACAAGGCCAGCTTCGAGAAGGCCGGCTTCGTCTGGCGCGGCGACACCGCCCCCGTGAAGAGCGGCGAGCTGGAGATTCCTGATTATCTCAAGCAGAAGTGAGCCCCACCGATGCCCCGCCCGTACCTCCTCGCCCTGCTGATCGCCGCCGCCCTGCCTGCGGCCTGCACCCCGCCGCCCTCCGCTCCGGAGCCGCCCACCGCGCCGCCTGAGGTCAGACTGCCCGAAAGCGTGCGCCTGCTGGAGGTGCCCGAGGCCGCCACCCTCCTGCAAACCACCCCCGGACTCGTCATCGTGGACCTGCGGGAGGACTGGGAGATCCGCAAGTTTGGCCGCATCAGCGGTTCCGTCTGGGTGGATGCCCTGAACGACGAGCGCCTGCAGAAAGGCCTCGCCGCCCTCGACCCGCAGAAACCCCACCTGCTTTACTGCGCCCTCGGCGGCCGCTCACGCCAGGTCGCCGCCACGCTCGCCGCCCGCGGCTTCACCCAGCTCCACCTCCTCTCCGGCGGACTCGAAGCCTGGCTCGCCGCCGGACAGGTGGTCGAAAAAGGCAGCTAAATCCCTCCGCCGCCGTCCTGGAGCCGCCTTCACGGGTCATCCGTGAGCTTGCACGGGTGATCGGTGAGCTTGCACGGACGATCGGTGAGCTTGCACGGATGACTGGTGAGCTTGCACGGATGACCGGTGAGCTTGCACGGACGATCGGTGAGCTTCCACGGGTGATCGGTGAGCTTCCACGGATGACTGGTGAGCTTGCACGGATGAGCGGTGAGCTTTCACGGATGAGCGGTGAGCTTTCACGGATGACCGGTGAGCTTGCACGGATGACCGGTGAGC
>CALDGV010000486.1 GCA_937941745.1 uncultured Prosthecobacter sp.
GGTGGCGGCGAGGCTGATTTTTGGCAGCACGGTGTCGTCATCCTCGATCACCACCCGCGCCGCACCTGCATTCGGCGTGATCAGGTAACCTGCACCCGCTGCTAGGGCAAATGTCACCGTCTCAGGCCCTTCCGCAGCCGTGTCACTCGCCGGTGTCAGCACGATGTCCAGCGTGCTCGACTCCGCCGGGATAGTGAATGTGCTGAACCCGCCGGAGCCCGCCGTGAGCGCCGGACTCAAGGTGTAGTCACCTGTCACCGCCGTGCCGATGGCGGGGTTCACATTCACCACCAGGGGAACCGCTGTGTCGCCTGTGCGCGTGAGGCGGAAGACCGCCGTGTCACCCACTGCATTTTCCGTGGTGTTGGCATCAATGGCGGTGAGAGAAACGGATGGCAGTCCCTCGGCCTCGAAGTCCGCGCCGTTGTAGTTCGGTCCCACCGGAAGGCTGTTGTTAAAAAGCTCTCCAAACGAGTAGCCGTAGAGCTGGGGCGTCACGCTGTAGGTGTTCGCTGCCAGATTGGCGATGGTGTAATAACCCTCCGAATCCGTGATGGAAGGATTGGTGCCATTAGCCGTGAGCAGCACGCCGGGCAGCCCCTGCTCACCTGCCATCACACGCCCGCTGATGGTGAAACGCCCGCCGCCTGTGCCCACCGTGATCAGTGTGGTGCGCGTGATGCTGCCGCCCTTCATGTCGCTGACCGTGCAGCTCACGACGTAGCTGCCTTGTGTGTTGAAGTTGCGCGTGATGACCGGCGCATTCGGTGACACGATTTTAAGCCCGGTGTCACCCCAGTGCTGCCACTGATAGGCCAGGGTATCGCCATCGAGATCACTCGCATCCGCCGTGAAGGTCACCGTCGCGTTCTGTGGCACCACATTGGCAGAGGCGGTCAGTGACAGTGTGGGGGGCGTGTTAGAGCTGAAGTCACCGATGTTCACCAGCACATCCACATACTTCGGAGTCGTATCGCTCACTCCCACCGTGGTCATGAAGATGCCGGACTCCGTGTCACCAAATGTCTGACCCAGGGCGATTGCGGCATCGTCCTTGCCGTAGGGGGAGCCTGGTGTGGTGTCGATGAGCTGGATGTTGCCGCCGCTGCCGTTCGGGTATTTCCAGCCGAGCAGCATGCCTTTGTCCGCCCAGGGGCGGCCAGTGTCGCCATTGTAAAGCTGCCTCACCTCTCCCCAGTAGGTGCGCTGGGAGTCCTTGGTGATCGTGATCGCGTAGCGGTTTCTCGGGTCGAGCTGTGGCTGGTCAAAGGCGTAGATACGATAAAGGCCGCTGGTGGTGACATTCTGCACATAGTTCTGCGGCAGCCACTTCACCTGCACCTTCGCCGCCACGTTGTACTGGTCCTTTGGCACGCTGCCGCTGCCCATGTTGTCATAGCTGTCTCCATACTCGGCATTCGCTCCAGGGCCGATGGCACTGGTGCCCGCCGTGTCCCAGAAGTTGGCATGATCCAGAGCAAAGGTATGGCCGATCTCGTGGGCCGTCACGCCCACGCTGTCGCCATAGACCCAGACATTGCCGCCACCGCCCCAGCCGCCTGTCGCACGCGGGCCGCCGATGAGGCGCAGGATCGTCACATCATAGTCCTGCCAGTCGAAGCCGAGCTTCCGAGCTTCCTCGCGCGCATGATCCATTTCCATGCCGAGTCCGTTGAGATCACCGCCGTTGGAGCTGTCACGCTGCACATACCAGGCCTCGTTTTTCGGCAGCTTCACATGGGGTGTCACCGTCGTCTGCGTGGTCAGCTTGCCATACGACGACTTCGAGTAGTAGTCCGCCACATTGCGCATGATTTCATAGCTCTTTGACTCGGTGGGCAGTTGGTCGTTCTGGTCCTGGAAGGTCATCGGAATGTACAGCACCTTGAGCTGGCCGATGGCCGGTGTTGGCGGAGCAGGCAGCACGCCAGTGAGGGCTATGGGGCCACCTGTCGTGCCTTCGCCGTAGATCAGTTGATCCTGCACAAAGGTGGCGTGGTAGGGACCGCAGAGATAAATCACCTCCTCCGGCGTCTCGATCACGCTTTCCTGCTGCTCAGCCGAGATCGCCAGTTCCGCGTCCTCCTCTGCCAGCGTCACTTTTCCAGACACCGGGCATTCGGTCACCGCCGTCTTGCTGAGGTCTGGCAGCTCCCCCACCTCCAGCACACGCAGCGGAGACTCACTCGCCGCGAATTCACGATCGACGATCACACCATTGAGCGCCGCGTTCGGCACGTTGATCACTGACTTCGCGCGGCGGCCAAAGACATGCAGATTGTAGGCTCCTTCTCCGGGTACTTCGGCGATGCGATGCGTCAGCGTCTTCCCCGGCTCCGGCAGAGGCTGCCCTTCCGCAGGCACGCCCTGGTACACGGTCACACCCGCACGTTTGTTCATCCGCCGCTCCAGCAGTGCCACGATGTCGCCCGGCAGCTTTTGCCGCACCACCATCGGCACCGCTTGCTCCAGCGCCTGGCGCGGATTGTCTTTGATCAGCTCTTTAAAAACAGGCCGCCGTGCCTTCGCCAGCGTCATCCCTTCGGCCATCAATCCAGCCCTCTCAGCCTCCGAGGCCGCGAGATACCGCCGGCTCCAGTCATCAAAGCGCACCAGCGGGTCAGATGATTCCATCACGGCGACTGGTGTCGCTTTCACTCGCGCAGCTTTCTCCAGCACCGCTGCCGGGTCCACCTTGGCGCTCCCACAGAGCGCTCCGTCCACGCATGGTACTTGCGTTGAGGCATGCTCTAGAGCCGAAAAGTGAAGGCCGAGAAGGCATGCGATGAAGACGAGGACACAAAGTCCGAGTGCCGGTTTGATGCGCATGGTGGTTGTGGCTTCTTCTCCAGACAAAAGATCC
>CALDGV010000487.1 GCA_937941745.1 uncultured Prosthecobacter sp.
GGAACGCATGCTCAGCGACCAGCCGGAGCGGGTGGATCGTCCGGCAGATGAACATGGCAGTCCGGGTGCCGCCCGAGAAAGAAGGTATCGTGCGCGGCGAAAGTGAAACTCTTGCCTTTGGCGGTGCCTTCGGTGACCTGAAGCTGGATGGTGGCGGACATGGTGAAATTCAGCCGCATTCTGCGCTGGTGGCGGAACGGTTTTCAAGCGCTTTGCGCAAAGCATGCTCAAACGACTGCTGGCCTCCTGACGGACGGCCGTGCACCAAGCCTCGAAAGTGGCCCCCTGTTCCGGCGTGGCGTGTGTGCCAAGCTGCCAGTTCATGGTTTGGGCGTCGAGACGAAGCACGCGGCGAATCTGTGGTGGCACATGTCCGATGCTCTCATAACTGAGCGCAAAGCGGAATCCTGACACAAGCGCACGATGCCTATGCCCCGCAAGCAGCCGCAGAGTTGTGATTTCCTCTTCGGGAAGGGGTTCACCCCTCAAATGCTGCCAGAGCGGCGAGAAATCGAAATCGCTGAACAAATCCCCGCCAAATGAATCGTCGCAGCAGTCAAAGAAGCTTTTCAGGTAGTGCAGGCAGCGGTCAAACTGGCGGCACTGTGAGGCAAAACCTGTGGCTGAGAACCCCAAATGCTGGCTCTGTCGGAATCCAGCCTGCCGGAGCGCCCTTCGACACAAATTCAATGCCGACAGAGGCCCTTGAACCACATTCAACGCCCGAGCGGTCTGTACGACGAGCAACACCGATGCGTAGCGCATCCGCGTCAATGCCTGGGCACCCACGGCGACCGCCTCTTCCGCACGATTCATCGCCAACAACAATGTCGTCCTGCCTCCGCAAGCCTGGACATCCCATCGTCCACCTGTCGGTTTCACGTCTGCAAACCATTCGAGCGCGGTGGCATAACGTCCGGCCTCCTGGAAAAAGACTCCGTTTTCAAAGGCAATCTGGTCGTCGCCTTTGGCGGCGGATTCACGGGGGTGTTTGGCGGCGTGCATGCTGATGAAGGGTGGTTTCACCAGCACCTACGGAGTTCGCCAAAAATCGTCAACCTGACCCGAACGCTGGCGGCAGACGATGAAAACAAAAAGGGGCGGACTCGCGTCCGCCCCCAGATTTAGAACGAGTTGGAAAACTCGTGTTACGAGAGATCCTCGCCTACGGCGTAGCGCACGAAGCGGCGCACGACGAGGTTCTCGCCCAGCTCGGTGATCTTGCCCTTGAGCAAGTTCGCGATGGTGAGATCGGGGTCCTTGATGAAGGCTTGCTCCAGCAGGCAGTTGTCGGCGTAGAATTTCTCCATTTTGCCGTCCACGATCTTGTCCACGATGTTGGCAGGCTTGCCTTTGACCAGCTCAGCGCCGATTTCACGCTCCTTGGCGACGAGGTCCGCAGGGACGTCTTCGCGCTGGAGGAAGCGTGGGTTCGAGGCGGCGATGTGGAGGGAGATGTCCTTCACGAGCGCCTGGAAGTTTTCATTGCGGGCGACGAAGTCGGTCTCGCAGTTCACTTCGATGAGCACGCCGATGCGGCCGGCCATGTGGATGTAGGAGGCGATGATGCCTTCCTTCGTCTGGCGGTCGGCTTTCTTCTCAGCCTTGATGGTGCCGCTTTTGCGGAGGATGGTTTCAGCCTTTTCAAGGTCGCCAGCGGCTTCCGTGAGGGCTTTTTTGCATTCCATCATGCCTGCGTTGGTCTTTTCACGCAGGGTCATGACGAGTTTCGCGGAGATTTCAGCCATGGGTCGGTTGGTAGGGTGGGAGATTAGTCTTTCTTGGCCTCGGCGGTGGCGACGATGACGGGGTCGATCAGCTTCTGCAGGATGATGCGGATGGAGCGGATGGCGTCGTCGTTCGCGGCGATCGGGTAGTCGATGATGTTCGGGTCGGCGTTTGTATCGACGAGGGCGACGATTGGGATGCCCAGGCGGCGGGACTCATGCACGGCGATGTGCTCGCGGGCGGAATCGACGATGACGGCGGCGTCAGGGATGCGGCCCATGTGGCGGATGCCGCGCAGGTTGCGCTCCAGCTTGATGCGCTCGCGGTTCAGGCTGGCGAGCTCCTTCTTGGACATGAGCTTGAACTCAGGCTTGCTCTCGATCTCCTCGAGGTAATTCAGACGAGCGATGCTCTTCTTGATCGTCTCCATGTTGGTGAGCGTGCCGCCCAGCCAGCGATGGTTGACGTAGAACTGGCCGCAGGCCTCGGCGGCCTGTTTGATGGCTTCCTGCGCCTGGCGCTTGCAGCCGACGAAAAGGATTTTTTTGCCTTTGCGGGCGAGGTCGGCCAGGAAATCGGCCGCGCGGTCAATCTGGCCCACGGTTTCCTCGATGTTGAGGATGTGGATCTGGTTCTTGGTGCCCATGATGAACTTCTTCATCTTGGGGTTCCAACGCTTGGTCTGGTGACCAAAGTGGACGCCGGCTTCGACGAGCTCGGCAAGGATCGGTGTGGACATGTGTGTGTTGAGGGGTGCCTGTCTTCCGCACGCTGTTTGAATAGCGCTCAGCCTGGGGAGGCTGATCCGGTCGAACGGGCTGGGTGTTCAATCCCTTGGCCGGACCAACGTGGACCGGCAAAAGGGCCGCGATGTTAGCGGCATCCCCTGGTGCGGCAAGCGGTTTTTCCGCCACCAACCGGCCCCGCCAGCCCTCCCCTGCCCTTTCCACCGGGTTTGCTTTCACTGCCGGAGGCGATAATCATCCGCCTTCCCATGCCCGCCGACGCCCTTGTCTCCGCCGCCCTGACCCTGCGTGAATCCCTCCGCCCGCTGCGCTTTGCCGCGCCGGTGGACTACGTTTACCAACCGCTCGACTACGCCTGGGCACCGCATGAGGCGTATCTGCGGCGCTTTGGTGGCCAAACGAAGCGCGTCGTCTTCATCGGCATGAATCCCGGCCCCTTTGGCATGACACAGACCGGCGTCCCCTTCGGCGAGATCGCCGCCGTGCGCGACTGGATGGGCATCCGCGAACCTGTGGGCAAACCGGAGCGCGAGCATCCGAAACGCCCCGTGCTCGGTTTCGACTGCCCGCAGTCCGAAGTCAGCGGCCGACGGCTCTGGGGCCACTTCGCGCAGCGGTTCGGCAAGGCGGATGCCTTTTTCCAGGATCACTTCGTCGCCAACTATTGCCCGCTCGTCTTCATCGAGTCCGGCGGTCGCAACTTCACGCCCGACAAGCTCCCCGCCACCGAGGCCGCCGTGCTCAACCAGCACTGCGACACACACCTCCGCGCCGTCATCACCGCTTTGAAGCCCGAGTGGGTCATCG
>CALDGV010000488.1 GCA_937941745.1 uncultured Prosthecobacter sp.
ATCAATCGTGCTTGGCTGACGGACCATCGTCAGGAAGTTTTCCGGACCGAAAAAGTTCACCACGCAGGCCACCCGGCTGTCCTGGTCGAGGTGCTTGCCCAGCGTGCCTTCCAGTGACTTCACATCGCCGCTGGTGCCAAGAAAGGACACCAGATGCCCACCGGCCGAAGTGCCCCAGACACCGATCTTCGCCGCATCCAGATGGTGCTCCTTGGCATGGGCCTTGATCCAGCGGATGGCCGCCTTGCAGTCATGAATCTGCGCCGGCCACTGAGCCTCGTCCGTCAGCCGATAGCCCACGCTGACGCCGGCATACTGCCCGCTCTGCACAAAACGGGCCACCTGGCTGGCGCCATTGCTCTTGTCCCCTGCCCTCCAGCCACCGCCATGAATGAAGACGATCACTGGCAGAGGTTTCTCGGTCTTGCGTTCCTTGGGCAGATAGAGGTCGAGCTTCTGGCGTGGATTGTCCGTGCCCGCATAGGGGATGTCTCGCAAAGACTCCATGCCGGGCAGTGGACGACGGGATTCGCCTGCCTTAGCAGATGGCTGCCGCCCTCTTTGGACCACGGCCAAGTGCTCCTTTGGGGAAATGAACCCGTCACGGTCAGCATCCACACGGTCGAAGTTCTGGCGAAAACGCTCCGGCAGTTCCTCCCGGCTCAGCCTGCCATCTTGGTTCACATCCATGACGTCAAACTGACGCCCGGCCGGCGGAGCCTTCGCCACCTCCTGAGCCGATGCAGACATGCAGATGAAAGGAAACAAGGCCGAAAGGAGCTTGGTATTCATGAGACAGCGAGAAACACCGCCAACGCCGCCGAAGTTTCGGCGCTGGCATTTTTGCCCCAGCAGCACAACACCAGCGCATCAGCGGCGTTAAGCCGGAAATCCTCCACATCCACACCATATGTCTCTCCCCGCCTTCCACATCCGCCTCGACCGTCGGAACCTGCTGCGCAGCCTGCTGCTCACGACCGGAGGCATCATCACGGGCGAGATTCATGCCGAAGCCCTGGTGCTGACCCCGCGGGCCACGGAAGGTCCTTACTATCCCGATCATCTGCCGCTGGACCAGGACAACGACTTGACGCAGATCCTGGGAGGCAAGGCACCAGCAGGCGGCATCATCACCGAATTTGGCGGACGCCTCCTGGATGTGGATGGAAAACCCATCGCCAGCCATGAAATTGAACTCTGGCAGGCCGACGCCAACGGCTGCTACATCCACAGTCGAGGGGTGCAGAAGGGGAAGGAGCGTGATCCGCACTTCCAAGGCTACGGCAAAATCACCACAAACGAGAAGGGCGAATACCGTTTCCGCACCATCAAGCCAGGGCTCTACACGGGCCGCACCCTTCACTGGCACATTGCCGTGAACAAGGCTGGCAGGCGCATGCTCACCACACAGCTTTTCATCGCCGGCGTGCCTCAAAATGACAAGGACGGCATCCTCCGCCGCATGGGAGACGAGCAGCAGAGGCTGTCCGTCATCCGTGAATTCAAGCCCAAGTCCGCAGGCTCCCAGGAACTGCTGGGCACCTGGGACATCGTAATCGGCCAAACACCGGAGGAACCGCAGCAGCGACGGCCGGGAGGACCTCCACCACAACGCAGTCCCCGCTGACGACATCAGTGAGGCTGCAGTTCGCCACCTGATGCCATGTCAAATGGCATGACTGCCTTCAGGCTTTCCGTTGCGAGCGCAAGCAGTTCAGCCTACCTGCGCGCCATGCCCGCCTCAGCGACTCAGGACCTCAAAAACATTCCGCGCCACATCGCCGTCATCATGGATGGCAATGGCCGCTGGGCCAAGGAGCGCGGCCTGCCGCGCACTGAAGGTCATCGGCGGGGTGCTGATGCCGTTCGTGCCGTCACCGAGGCCTGCGGCGAACTGGGGGTGGAATTCCTGACGCTCTACGCCTTCTCCTCCGAAAACTGGAAGCGCCCCAAACGCGAGGTGGAGGCCCTCATGAAGCTGCTGGAGCAGTTCCTGCGCACTGAAACCAAGGAGCTCATGCGGCAAAATGTCCGCCTCCAGGCCATCGGCCGCCTTCATGACCTGCCCGCCAGCTGCCAGCAGCAGCTTCACCGCAGCATCGAGCTGACCTCCCAAAACTCCGGCCTCACCCTCATCCTGGCCCTAAGCTACGGTGGCCGGGAGGAGATCGTGGATGGCGTGAAAAGCCTGCTCGAAAGCATCGAGCGAGGACATCTCGACAAGGGCATGATCGACACGGAGGTCCTCTCCAAGCACCTTTACACCCGCTACTACCCGGACCCGGACCTGCTCATCCGCACCAGCGGAGAGCTGCGTCTCTCCAATTTCCTGCTCTGGCAGCTGAGCTACACCGAGTTTTACATCACGGAAACCCTCTGGCCTGATTTCTCCAAGCCGGAGCTGATCAAGGCCATCCGCGCCTATGAAAAACGGCAGCGGCGCTTCGGCGGCATCTGACTTCGTGCTCATCAGGAGAAGCCTCCCGGCTTTTGCACCTAAACTGGCGTTTGCGCCCGTAACATCCCGTGCTCCTATGGGCGCTCCTCATCCCCCACAAAACGCAATGTCTGCCCCTTCTTCCCACTCGTCCGAGAGCTCCGGCTCGATTTGGAACGTTCTTAACATCGTCATCGCGGTCGCCGTTGGCGGATTCGCCTTCTTCTGGGGCTCCGCCTTCCTGGTCGGAGGCTGGATGGAAAGTGCCGGCCTGCGTGACGAGACCAAGACTGGGGCACCTGCAGCCCCGGCACCTGCCGCCGAATCCGCTCCCGCAGCAGCAGCCACGGCTGCACCGGTAGCTGCCCCCTCGGCTGAAGTGGCTGAGATCACCATCAAGCCCGATACAGCCAACCCGCTGGCTTACGACCTCAAGGAATTCAAGGTGAAGGCCGGTCAGAAGGTCAAATTGACCTTCAACAACGTCCACCCCGCCGTCCCCCAGCCTCATAACATCGTCATCGCCAAGGCTGGTGCGAAGGATCAGCTGCTTTCCCTGGCCATGCAGATGGCTACCGCTCCGGATGGCATGGCCAAAGGTTTCATCCCGGATTCCCCGGAAATCCTTTTCCACACCAAACTGCTTCAGCCTAACCAGAGCGAAACCCTCGAGTTCACCGCTCCAGCCGC
>CALDGV010000489.1 GCA_937941745.1 uncultured Prosthecobacter sp.
GCTGACCTCCCCCCGCAGGCGGCCGGCGGACTGGAGACGCGCATTGTCCGTGATGGCGAGCGTGCTCCGTTTCAGCGCGATGGAGAGGCCGAAGGTGCTGGAGTTGTCGGAGAAGTTAACGTCGCGCTCGATGACCTGGCCGGTCGGTATCGGCTGCCCCTCGCTGATGCGGAAGAGGTGGACGTAATTGGTGTCCGTGGCGTCACTGTCCACGGTGACGGCGAGCATGTCCCCCGAGGCGGCGACTGCCACCGCCCGGCTCGTGGAGTAGGAGGGGACGGGCGGAGGCTGGAAGCTGAAGGTCGGCGTCGCGGGCCAGCCATCGCTCTGCCGCTGATAACCGAACACCCTGCCCAGAAGCGGATCGCACACATAGACCCAGCTGCCGCTCACCGCGAAACGCTGGCCAAAGCTGGAGGCATAAGACGGTGATCCAGCGGGCCTGTCCAAAACCTGCACGATCTGCCAGACGCCGGCCTGCCGCTCCAGGATGTAGGCGCAGCCCACCTGCGTGCCCGTGGCATTCCGATAGCCATGGGCACCCACCACCGCCACATCGCCCTCGATGACGGCCCTCTCACCGAACCAGCTGCCGACCTGGGCGCGGGTGGGGGCGGGTTTGACGGGCAAGCCCACGGTCGGAGACGGGGAGCCCGCCAGAGGCCAGACCTGCCCCTCATCATCCCCAGCGGTGGAATCCGGCACAAATGTCAGCGTCACCTTCCCCTGCCAGCCCGCCAGCGCCTGGTCTCCGCCCACGGCCACTGACGTCATGGTGTAGCTGGCGGGAACGACCGTGCCCGCCAGGGTGCTCGCCGCCCAGGAGCCTCCCGGGATGATGGCAGGGATCAACACCTGCCGCACCCCCCTGCCCGCCGTCATCAGGATGCGTGTGTCAGAGAGGGCCAGCGCCTCAGGTGACTGCACGGACACATTCTCCGGGGAAGTCTGGCTCCAAAGCAGGGTCCAGCCCGTGGGGGCGACTTGGTAGAAGTATGCCCCCAGTCCGGTCACACTGGCCAGGACACGTCTGCCAGAGGCTCCCACCAAGGCCCGGCCACCCGCCATCTTCACCGAGAGGCCAAAGCGGTTGCCCTGCACCGCAGGAGCAGCCTGGATCTCGCGGGCCTGGGTCCACACTCCTGAGGAAAGCCGGTGTTCATACACCCGGCCGAGGAAGGTGCTGTTGTTTTCGAGTCCTGGGCAGCCGATGAGCAGGACATCCCCCTCGGCGGCCAGGGCTGTGCCAAAAGCTCCCTGACTAGCAAGGCCGCCCGGAGGTGAAATCACCTGCCCACGCCGCCAGACGCCGTGAACCAGGTTGTGGCAGATCACCACACCTCCAAAAAGCGGCATCCCGATGGTGACCGCCTCTGGCTGCAGGGTCACGGCAGCCCCAAAGCTTTCGTTGCCCCCTGTCTCGCTGAACACCTTTTCCAGGCTCCAGACCTCCCCCGAGAGGCGGTAAAGGAAGACTCGGCCGCTGGAGCTGAAGGTCGAACTTCTGGCGCTGACGGCCATCATGTCCCCCCGCATCGCCACATGGTAGCCAAAGCGCTGGCAGGTCACGCCGGGAAGCTGCGGATGCAGCTTGGTCTGCACCGTCCAGACTCCGGCAGTGCGTTTGAGCACATAGGCGGCTCCTTCATCGGCCACGGTCGCTGAGTCATCCCGTGGCGCCCCCACAACCGCCCACTCGCCATCCATGGCGATCGCAGCTCCGAAGCCATCCATGATCTCCGCACCCTCATCCGGCTCATGAATGCGCTGCTCAGCTGCAGCAGCCGCCGCCGTTATGGAAAGCAACCAGCCCGAGGCGACAGCGAAGAGGGTATGAAAAAACCGCATGTAAGCGCAGCCTTATCCCGCTGCGCCCCCATGGACAATCCCAATCACAGCCACCGGCTCACTTCTTCACCACAAACCCATCCTTCAGCTGCACGGTGCGGTTGAAGACGGGGCTGCCGGGCTGGCTGTCCTTGGGATCGGCGAAGAAGTAGCCGACGCGCTCGAACTGGTAGTGGCTGCCAGGCTTGGCGGTGAGGATGGAGGGCTCGATCTTGGCGGTGACGGTCTCCAGCGAGCCTGGGTTGAGGAACTGGGTGAAGTCGCCGTCTTCCCCGGCCTGTTCATCGGGCTGCTCGACGGTGAAGAGCTTGTCGTAGAGACGCACCTCGACATCGGCGGCCTGCGCGGCGCTGACCCAGTGGATGGTGCCCTTGACCTTCGGGCGACCGACGGGCTTGGCGCCGTGACGCGTGGCGTCGTCGTAGGTGCAGCGGAGTTCGGTGATGTTGCCTGCGGCGTCCTTGATGACCTCCTGGCAGATGATGCAGAAGGCATACTTGAGGCGCACTTCACCTCCAGGCACGAGGCGGTGGAAGCCCTGGACGGGCGTTTCCATGAAGTCGTCGGCGTCGATGTAAAGCTCGCGGCTCAGAGGCACCTGGCGCTTGCCGTCGGCTTCGTTCTCGGGGTTGTTCGGCACCTCGACGTGCTCGACCTGGCCTTCGGGGTAGTTGGTGAGCACGACCTTGATGGGCTTCAACACGGCATAGACGCGCAGGGCGTGCTTGTTCAGGTCCTCGCGGACATGGTGCTCCAGCAGGTTCAGCTCGGTCAGTGACGGATATTTGGTCAGGCCGATGGCCTTGCAGAAGGCGCGGATGGCGGCGGGCGTGTAGCCGCGGCGGCGGATGCCGCTGATGGTGGGCATGCGCGGATCATCCCAGCCGTTGACGAGGCCGTCCTTCACGAGGCGGAGCAGCTTGCGCTTGCTCATCACGGTGTAGGTGAGGTTCAGGCGGGCGAACTCGCGCTGATAAGGCGCGCCGGGCAGGCCGTCCACGTTGTTGACGAGCCACTCATAGAGCGGGCGGTGGTGCTCAAACTCGAGCGTGCAGAGGCTGTGGGTGATGCCTTCCAGCGCGTCGCTGAGCGGATGCGCGTAGTCATACATCGGGTAGATGCACCAGGCGTCGCCGGTGCGGTGGTGATGCGCGCGCAGGATGCGGTAGATGACCGGATCGCGCAGGTTCATGTTGGGCGATGCCATGTCGATCTTGGCGCGCAGAACCTTCTCGCCGTTCTGGAATTCACCGGCCCTCATGCGGGCAAAGAGGTCCTTGTTTTCCTCGGGGGAGCGGTCGCGGAAGGGGCTGGCGGTTCCCGGTGCGGTCAGCGTGCCGCGGGTCTCGCGGATCTGCTCAGGTGTCTGGTCATCCACATAGGCGAGGCCCTTCTCAATGAGCTGCACGGCAAAGCCGTAGAGCTTCTCGAAGTAGTCGCTGGCGTAGAAGAGGTTCGTGCCCCAGTCGAAGCCGAGCCACTTCACGTCCTCCATGATGCTCTCGACATACTCCACCTCCTCCTTGGTGGGGTTGGTGTCGTCAAAGCGGAGGTGGCAGCGGGAATTCGGAGCGTATTCCTGGCTGAGGCCGAAGTTCAGGCAGATGCTCTTGGCGTGGCCGATGTGCAGGTAGCCG
>CALDGV010000490.1 GCA_937941745.1 uncultured Prosthecobacter sp.
TCAGCGGCTATGGCGGGCGTCGTTTGCCGAACACCGGCGTCTCACAGCACATCTTCGCGAAGGCGCTTGCCATTGGCAGTGATGAAGAAGGTCCGGCAGTGCTGGTCACCGTGGACAACTGCGGCGTGCCTGCCTCAATGCGCGATGAGGTGCTGAAACGCCTCGCGAAACAGACGAAGGTCACCCACGAGCGCTTCGCCATCTGCTCCAGCCACACGCATTGCGCGCCGATGCTCATCGGCGTGCTGTCGAATCTGTTCAGCATGGACATCCCCGCCGAGCACATGCCCGCCATCGAGCGCTACACACGCGAACTGACCGACCACATCGAAAAAGTCGCGCTCGCGGCCCTGGCGGACCGAAAACCGGCCACGCTGGCTTGGAGTGTCGGCAAAGTCGGTTTTGCGGCGAATCGACGCAGTTTCCCCATGAAACCGGTGGATCACGACCTGCCGGTTCTGCGCGCCACGGGTGCGGATGGCAAGGTGCGGGCGATTTTCACGAGCTACGCCTGCCATTGCACGACCATCGGCATCGACGAGATCCACGGCGACTGGGCCGGGTGCGCACAGGAGGCGCTGCAACGCGAGTTTCCCGGTGCCATCGCGCTCACGGCGCTCGGTTGCGGAGCGGATCAGAATCCGAATCCGCGCCGCACGATGGAACTGGTGAAACAATACGGAGAGGACCTCGGTGCGGAGGCGAAACGGCTCGTGCAGGGCGAGATGAACCCGGTGAACGGCCCGCTGGCGTGTAACGCGAAGCAAATCGAGCTGGCCTTCGGCACACTGCCCACACGCGAGGAGTGGCAGGCGCTGGCAGCGTCCAAGCCGCCCGCCATCGCCTACCACGCGAAGAAAAACCTCGCCCGCCTTGATCGCGGGGAGAAAATCCCGACGCAACTGCCCTACCTCGTGCAGACCTGGAGCTTCGGCGGCGATCTGGCGATGGTTTTCCTGCCGGGCGAGATCACCGTGGATTACTCACTGCGCATCAAACGTGAATTCGACCGTGCGCGGATGTGGGTGAACGGTTACTCGAATGACGTGCCGTGTTATGTGCCCTCCCGCCGCGTTTTGGATGAAGGCGGTTACGAAGGCGCTGGAGCGATGGTTTATTATGATCGTCCGACCAAGTTCGCGCCTGACGTGGAGGAGCGCATCATGAGCGCGGTGCATGAGGTCACACCCAAACGATTCCTCTCCCCAACAGCCAATCAAAAGCCATGAGCACACCCAAGCCCGCCGCGATCCTCAAAGAGAAGATGATGAAGGGCCACACGGTCTTTGGCACGCTCATTCAGCACGCCGTGGTGCCTGCCATCGTCGATTTCATCCCGGAGGGCAGCATTGATTTCGTCATCGTCACTGCGGAGCACAACGCACTCGACATCGCCGACTTCATGCCGCTGCGCTATGCGCTGGCCGCCAAAGGTATCGCCTGTCTCGCCCGCACGCACAGCCGCGATGCCGATGATGTGGCAAAAGTGTGCGATTCGTTTGATGGCGTGGTCATTCCGTATGCAGAGGATGTGGAATTGATCAAACGACTGGCGGCTGCAGCCGTGTATCGCCCGCTCAAAGGCGTCGCGCTGGAGCGTGCCATCAAAGAAGGCCAGTGGCCGAGCGACAAGACTCGTGACTACATTGAGCAAAAGTGCGCTGACACACTCTTCGTGCCGATGATCGAGTCTGTGCGCGCTTTAAACAATCTCGACGCCATCTGCTCCATCCCTGGCGTGAGCGCCCTGTTCATCGGTCCGAACGATCTGACGACGAACATGGGCATCCCGAACGAATACGACCACCCGGACTTTATCGCTGCTTTGCAAAAGGTGATCGATGCCGCCGACAAGCGCCACATCCCGGCAGGCAGTTGGTTCGGCAAAACCGAGCAGCAGCTCCGCGCCATCAAGCAAGGTGCACGCTTCATTTGTCACTCCAATGACAGCAGCCTGCTGAAGGATGTGAT
>CALDGV010000491.1 GCA_937941745.1 uncultured Prosthecobacter sp.
AATGGTGCGCGGACGGGTATGGGGCGAAGCTGGCGGGTGGCCCTGATCCTGTAGGCGCTTCGAGTGGCTCCTACCGCTTGATCCGCGGCGGTGCCTGGAGCAACGACGCCCAGCACTGCCGTGTTGCCGCTCGCAACAGGAACTCGCCTGACTTCCGGAACATCCGCCTCGGTTTCCGTTTGGCTGCGGTTCCAGCCGGAGCCCGTTAGGGCAGTGCGGAGTGGAGGAATGCAGGGAGCGCGAAGGGAGAGACGACTGCATCCGTAGAGGCAAACGTGAGTTTGCCCTCAGCGCTGCCGCCAGCCTCACAGGGCCGCACTTTCACTTCACCCTCCTCCCAGGGTAAAACTCACGTCTTCTTCTACGCGTCCCCGCCTCAGTCTTCCCAGCCGCCAGCGGCCAGAATATCGCGTGAGTACGGATCTCCTTCGGCCTCGAACTCACGCAGGTATTTGAGCACCAGCGCGCGCACCTCGGCGTGAGAATTTTCCCGTGCGTATTGCAGCGCCTCCGGGTCCAGGAAGCAGTCCAGCATGGATGTTGCCTCCGCCAGATACAGACCGGCAGACGCTCCTTGAAACGGGCTTTGACGAGGGATTCGAGGAAAAGCTGGTCCTTCCAGTCATGCTCGCGGCCGGTGTTGGCCTTGGAGATGTGGAGGTCGAGCGGGTCCGGAAGCCGGATGCCTCCCTCAAGCACTTTCACCGACCGCTCCCAGACTTCTTCAAAGGACTCGATGCCGAGTTCATTGGGACGGCGGAACACGTCAATGTCGCGGTCAAAACCGCCGACACGGACCAGTCCCGCATCCTCGATTTCTTCCGCAACCTCATCTGGCATCAGCACCCGGCGCTCCGCCAGGGACCAGGGGTAAACTTCCGAAAACGAGCTCAAACACTCATTCAGCACCGCCGCCCATTCCGCCGCTGCAGGCAGCGGCTCCAGCCAGATGTCCACATCCTTGGTTTTGCGGTTCAGACCATGGCTGATGATGGCCATGCCCCCCAGCAGTACGACGCGATGCCGCGCAGCCAGGGCATGGGTAAAGGCTTCCGCGCTGGTCAGAGGAGGTTCCATCGGCGCATGTCGGCGGTGATTTGATCCGAGATCCACATCGCCTCCGCCAGAGAACGCACGGGATGTGGCAGCCAAGGCTCGGAGTTGTCGGGAATCTGCATGCGCTTCACGTTCGGATCACGCGCCGCGTCCCGCCGCGCCTGAACCTTCCGCCGCGCCATGTCGGCGGAATAGCGCTTCTTGAGCTGCTCAATGGTGGGGCGGTACTGGCGCATGACGGATTGGAGCTTAACGCACCCGCCCATGGGCGCAAGCCGAGAGACTTTTCACCCGTACCGAGTTCACAGGAGAGCACGTCCTGCGCAAGAACCCAGCCCATGGCGTCAAGGTCTGCCCGGCAGCGCTCCGCACCGACTTTCACTGCGCGTGCTGTCTTCACCGTGGGGCCGTGACGGAAATCTTCGCGTAAACGATTGTCAGCGGCGGTTTGCCCCGTTTAGGCTGCACCATGAACGCACACCGCCTTCTCCGCATCGGGGTCACGACTTTCGTCCTGGCCGTTTCTTCCATAACTCTTGCTGCTGATGGCGACGCCGAATGGCAGAAGGTCAATGACAGCATTGAGGGCATCAAAAATCCGAAGGAGAAGCCGCAATCACGCGAGCAGGCCATCGAGCTGCTCAAAACCGGCCTCGTCAGTTTCGACGCGGCTTACGCGGCGGCCATGAAAGCGGCCCCGACCAATGCCGCTCGTTATGACGCGGCCTTGTTTGAAGCGATGGTGGGTCGTGCGCGTGAGATGGCCGGCGTTCCTGCGCCTGCCAAGGCCGCGCTCAGCCTCGACGACATCCTCAAGGCCGAGGACGCCAAGCCCGAGACCAAATCACAGGCCAGCCTGATCAGTGTCATGGAAGCCTCGGAAGCCGCTGAAGCGGCTGGCGGCGACACCGCCGCGTGGATCGCCAAGGCGGAGAAGCATTTGAAGGATTTCCCGGCTGAGAAAATGAACCGCATGGTTGAAGGCAAGGTGAAGAGCATCAAGGCCGCCGCCGAGATCAAGACCAAGCCCCTGGAGATGAAATTCACCGCCGTGGACGGTCGTGAGGTCGATCTGGCGAAACTTCAGGGCAAGGTCGTGCTCATCGACTTCTGGGCCACCTGGTGCGGACCATGCGTGGCCGAGCTGCCCAACGTGATCAAAGCCTACAAGGAACTGCATCCGAAAGGCTTTGAGATCGTCGGCATCTCGCTCGATTCGGACAAAGCGGAGTTGCAGGCCTTTGTGAAGGACAAAGGCATGGAATGGCCGCAGTACTTCGACGGCAAGGGCTGGCAGAACGAGATCTCCACCAAGTATGGCATCAACTCGATCCCGGCCATGTGGCTGCTCAACAAGAAGGGCATGGTCGTGAGCACCAACGCTCGTGGCGGCCTGGAAGAACAGGTGGCGAAACTGCTCGCGGAATAAGCTCATGATCCAGCGCTCGTTGTTCACGGCCATTTTGCTGGCCGCCTCGTTGCTGCATGGGCAAGAGGCGGCTCCCGAAGTCCAAAAGAACGTCATGGTGGCGATGCGCGATGGCGTGAAGCTGGCCACGGACATTTACCTGCCCGCAGGAAACAAGGACAAGCTGCCCGTCATCCTCACGCGCCTGCCTTACAACAAGGACGGCGCGAAGAGCTTCGGTGAATACTTTGCTGCCAATGGCTACGCCTTCGTGGCGCAGGACACGCGGGGTCGTTACGCTTCGGAAGGCGTGTGGCATTGGATGACTGACGATGGCCCTGATGGAACCGATTGCGCCGCGTGGATCGCCGCGCAGCCGTGGTCGAACGGGAAGATCGGCATGGTGGGCACGTCGTATGTGGGCGGG
>CALDGV010000492.1 GCA_937941745.1 uncultured Prosthecobacter sp.
CCTCATCCTGCGGCATGTAGTAGGGCATGCAGCCCATCACGAGAAACTCGAACGGAGCATGATCATCTGCCGCAACGGCTGGCGATGATGAAAAGGCAAACAAGCAGAAGATCAGAAGGGCGTGGCGCATGGAAAGAAGCCTAACGGAGGAGCGCGTGAGATGTGTCATGTGCCTTCTGGATAGCCTCAGCTGCATTGCTCCTGCAATGCCTTGGCGGCGTTGGCGTTTCCTTTCTCATGCTCAAAAAGCTTCTTTGCCTCCTTGCAGTCTGCCCGCTGCTTTCGGCCGCGCCGCCAAACATCGTCATGATCTTCATCGACGACATGGGCTGGGGTGATTTTTCCTGCTTCGGCAACAAGGACGCCCAGACGCCAAACATCGACCGCATCGCAGCAGAAGGCATCCGCTTTGAGCAGTTTCATGTGAACTCGCCCATCTGCTCGCCCTCGCGCTGCGCGCTCACAACAGGGCAGTATCCGCAGCGCTGGCGCATCACTTCGTATCTCAACCATCGCGCCGACAACGAACGTCGTGGCGTGGCCCAGTGGCTCGACCCCAAGGCGCCGACCCTCGCACGCCGCCTGAAGGAAAATGGCTATGCCACCGGCCACTTCGGCAAATGGCACCTGGGCGGCCAGCGCGACGTCGATGACGCACCGCCGATCAGCGCCTACGGCTTCGATGAATCACTCACCAACTTCGAGGGCATGGGCGCGAAGCTTCTGCCGATGACCCTGAAGCCCGGCGACCCCGAGCCTGGCCGCATCTGGGGCGACGCAGAGCGCCTGGGAGGGCCGGTCATCTGGATGCAGCGCAGCGAAATCACCAGCGGCTTCGTGAACGCAGCCATTCCCTTCATCAACCGCGCTGTGACGGCCCAAAAGCCATTCTTCATCAACCTCTGGCCGGACGATGTGCATGGCCCTTGGTGGCCGCCGGTTGAAAAATGGTCGGAGGACAAGCGCAGCAAGTATCTTGCCGTACTCGAGGCCATGGACCGTCAGTTTGGCCGCCTTTTCGATCACCTGCGCTCCACACCTGCCCTGCGTGACAACACGCTGCTGCTCATCTGCTCCGACAACGGTCCAGAGCCCGGCGCAGGCAGCGCAGGGCCGTTTCGAGGCAGCAAAACCACCCTCTACGAGGGAGGGACACGTTCACCGCTCATCGTTTGGGGCCCAGGCCTGATCGACCCGTCCAAGGCGGGTTCCATCAACACGAAGTCCATCTTCGCCGCCTTCGATCTCGCGCCCTCGCTGCTTTCCATCGCAAAGATCGAATCCAAGGACATTGCCTTCGATGGTGAAAACATCGGGCCCACGCTTCTGGGGAAGAGCGAGGCTTCCAGGACGTCGCCCATTTTCTGGCGTCGCCCACCAGACCGTAAAACCGCTTCCCCGGCCCTGCCGGAGCGTCTGCCCGACCTCGCCATGCGGGAAGGCAACTGGAAGCTGCTCTGCGAGTATGACGGCTCCAAGCCGCAGCTTTTCGACCTCGGTCAAGATCGTGGAGAAACGACCAACCTCGCTGCTGCGCATCCTGAGATCGTGCAGCGCCTGTCCAAGGCTCTGCTCGCCTGGCATCAATCCATGCCACCCGACAGGGGGCCCGAACTCGGAGCCGAAGCCCCCGGGCAAAAAGACCGCAAGAAGAACAGGCAGAACCCCTGACGAAACTGCCCACGACCTGTGAAGATCGTGGGCAGTTGACTTCAGGTGACTTCCATCACTCAAGAGGCAGGAAGTAGATGGTGCCGGCATGCTGCCTTGTCTTCGCCGTGCTGGTGGCCGGAGCCACCGGCAGTTCGCTGAGGAGGAAGAAGCCCTCTCCCGCGCCGGCCTGACTGCCGAGCACTCCCTCAAAGTTCACCGTGCGCGTGACCACAGGAGTGCGGTCCTTGAGCACAAAGCTGCCTTTGAAGAAGCCTGTCTTCGAATTCAGCGTGGTGATCTTCATTCCTGTGGGATTGACCAGGGCGCTGGTCGGGAAGAACGCGCTGTGAGCCCTGGTGACCCGGAAGTTCTGGGCCAGCTTGAGGAACTGGGCTGCATCCTCCACGCCTCCGCCCATCACCTCGATCTCTGCATTGTTCTGTCCGGCAGGCACCTCAGGCAGTCCAAGCACCAGCTGATTGAGGCCCGGCGGCAGGTATTCCGAACCGTTCACCAGCAGATCGAGATCCAGGCCATCTGGGAAAGCGAGCACTGCCTGAGCCTTTTTGAACCAACGGATGGTGCCCGTGACTGGATTCAGGGTGGCAGGAGCAACCGGCTCAGCCAGCGTGGGCGAACCAAGGATGGAACCCTTGTTGGAGTAAAGGCTCTGGAACATCGCCACACGGCCATCCTGCCACAAGGTGGCGGAACCAGTGATGCTCGTGCCATCCGCCAGCTTGCCCGTCCATGTGACCGCTCCCTTGGTTGAAGAAGCCATGGTCAGGTAGCCGGAACCTCCCGGCACTTCATGCTCGGGCTGATGAGGCTGTGGCCCCACAGGAGGCGGAGGCTGCGGAACCTGCAGAATCGCCGTGTAAGCTGCGGCCAGAGGTGCGGGCGAGCTGCCAGCAGGCCAAGCGTGTCTCCAGCCATCGATCGCGACAGATTCTCCACCTGGCTCCTGCTCGCTGATCGAGCCGCCAAGCCTTGCTGAAGGTGCTGCACGGTCGGCAATGACCAGTTCAAGATTCACTGCCAGGGCGGTATCTCCTTTGCGCGGAATGACGATCAACGCTGTTGGATTGCCCACCAGCGGCACTTCCCAGGCTCCTTTGATGGCAATCGACTGGCCGGCGAGCTTCAAGGTGCCGCTGAGAGCCCCCAGGGAGGTCGATGTGAAGCTCAGGTGACCACCTTGATCCTGGTTGATCTGCGGCCCCTGGCCCACCAGCGCCGTAAAGCTGCCTCCCGCAGCCTGCGGGAAGGGATGAATGGTGATCGGGAAGGTGATGGACTGCGCGGTGCCGGCGGCATTCATCGCCTTGATGGTCACCTGCTTGTTCGTCACCGCCTCAGTGGGACGCCCCGTGATCGTTCCAGTGGACTGCACCACATTGAGGCCTTTCGGAAGGTTCGTCGCCGTGTAGGTCACAGGGGGATTCACCGTGGGAATCGGGAGACTGTAAGTGCCGCCAACAATGCCTTCAGGGATCGGATCTGGCACAAGCAACTGCGGCGCGATGACACCCGCCTGGGTGATGGTATGAGCGATGCCGGCGATGACCACGGTGCCTGTGCGCTGTGTTTTGGCCGCGTTGGGCAGCACGGTGATGGTGACGTTGCGGCCACCATAACCATTCAGCGGCGATACGGAGACCCACGCCAGGTTTTCGACCGCACTCCAGCCGCCCTCGGTAGTGACCGTGACTGGATAGCTGATGCCGGCGGAGGTGATATTATTCGTCTCTGGGCTGATGCTGGCTCCGGTGGAGTTGATGGTGACAGTGGCGGTGTCCGTACCGCCAAAGCCATCCTTCAGAGTGTAATTGAAGCTGGTTCCCGTAAGAGGGAAGGTCGTGGCAGCGGTGAAGACAAGATTGTTGCCCACCTTGGTGACTCGTCCCGCCGCAGCCGGAGGTGCGGTGAAGCTGACGAGACTCAGAGCGTCACCATCGGGGTCTGTGTCATTGTCCAACACGTCCATGGTCAGCACGCCGCCGGGCCGGGCTTCATAGGTGTCGGGCTCGGCGCTCGGTCCATTGTTCAGCGTGGTGAAGGTCAGATTGCCGCCGTTGGCATCGCCATTGTCACTGTGGGCATGCACGCGGAAATTGTACTTCGTGTGTGGCTGAAGTCCTGTGATCACCACCGACACAGGAGTCTCCGTGTTGCCATCCAGAAGATGCGGCTCGGCGGGGAATCCGTTGCCGTAACTGGTTGTGAGGCCGTATTCGAAACCGATGAAGGCTTCGCCACCCCGTGGATTCACCTTGCCTCTCAGGGTGGCACCAGAACTGGTGATGTTTGTGGCTGCCAGAGTAGTAACCAGAGGCGCCACGGCGGCAGGTGTCGTGAAGCTGCGCACGATGCCCTGCGTGATGCCAACACTGTTCTGGGCCTCAATACGGTAGTAGTAGGTCCTGCTCGGCTGCAGGTTGAAGAGGCTGCCAGCCACAGGCAGCACCGAGGATCCACCGACAACGTCCGGCATGGCATCGATTGAATTTGGCAGGCTGGAGGCGCTTGTGCCCCAGAGGAAGCGCACGGAGGTCGCCAATCCGTAGGCATTCACTTCGCCGGCCAGGGTGGCCCGGGTGGCCAGGACCGCGGTCGGAGCCAGCGTGGTGGCTGCTGGAGCTGAGTTCACCGTCAGGCTCACTTCGCCGCTGGTCACCGTCTCGCCCACGGAGTCTGTGACCACGACCCGGAACAACGCACCGTTGTCAGCGAGCTCCAGGTTGTTCACGGTCAGTTCTGTGGTGGAAACTCCAGCGTATTTCGCGCTATTGCTCAGATCCGCCTGAGCTCTCTGCCAGCGGTAGGTGAGCGGAGGCAGCCCCCCGATGGCCTGCACGCTGAACTGTGCCGATCCACCGACATCACCCATGGCATTCACAGGAGCCTGGGTGATCTCCACAGGAGGCACGAGCTGGGTGATCAAGCCACGCAGGAAGGGATAGGTCAGCCCGTTACGAATGTCCCACACCGAAGTTAGATCCCAGCCAGCTCCGCCAAAGGTCGTCGCTGTCTTCATCTGCAAGGTCGTGCGGCCCGTGCCGCCATCGGAGGCCGCCTGCCCGGAAGCTTCTGAATCCCAGAAGCTGGACTGCACGAAGCCGGTGTCCATGGCATCGCCGACAAGGCCGCCGATGTTGGCGGTATCATCCGAAGCTATTGGCCCTGCCGCATAGGTGCGCTGGATGATGCCCTGGCCGAGATTCGTCCCAGCCACACCACCGATGCTGTGATGGTTGTCGGCATAAAGCAGGCCCTTGGCATAGCTGTCACGGATCACGCCCATGTTCAGGCCTACAAGTCCGCCCGCAGCTCCCTGCTGGCTCACGCCGTTATCCAGTGCCGCAGCCGGTGCCAGCGAGGCGCATTCGATGATCTGCCCGGAGTGGTTGTTGCCGATGAGGCCTCCGACATTACCCGTGCCCGTTACGGGAGTCTGGGATGAGCAGCGCAGCAGCGTGCTGTTGTCATTCATGCCGACAAAAGCGCCGACATCATTGCGCCCACGAATGCCGCCGCCCACCATCGCCACCCGACGGATGACACCACGGCCACCGAGGGTGCGCACAAGGCCAACGGTGTTCATCGTTGGACGGTTGATCATGAGGTAGTCGATGCTGTTGTCATAGCCATCAATGGAGCCAGTGAAGGGGAAAGGTGTCTCCAGCGTGCCGCCAATGGGATCAAAGCCCAGCCCATTGGGCCTGAAGGCCGTCGTGTAGGCGTTAATATTGTGCAGGATCAGGTAGTTTCCGCTCAGCGGCATCTCCGCTGAGTAGCCGATGGCCTGGAGCTGTGAAACCGACACGATGGGCTGTGCATACCCCAATGCCTGAAGGCTGAAATCTTCTGCCCAGAATTCACCGGGGCCATTGCGATCCACACTGAAGGCTGTGAGCTGTTTCGCATCCGCAGGCAGGGAAATCTGTGTTTCAAAATAGGAGGAAGCCGGCGAGATGTCACCGTTCTCCAAGGCAAAGACCTGCAGCCTCTGCGGCAGGTCAGTGGCATCGACATAATCGAGATAGACCGCCACGGAGCGTCCAGCAGGAGCGTTTAGACTGCGCAAGGTCATGCTGACTTTGAAAGCCATGCCACCGGGATGGGTGACACTCACGGGCTGCCAGAGCAGTTTGCCGGTAAAGTCCTGCACATGCATGTTGGCCTCACCCACCACGCCAAACATCGCTGCGGAAGAAGCGGCACCTGCAATGCTCCATCCACTGCCATTCGCCATGTCAAAGCCTGGATTGGTCAGCAGTTCTCCAGCAGGTGCTGGTTCGCGCCCGCTTTGCTGGATGGTGAAGGTCTGGCTGAGCCCTTCGAGGGTCTGAACTGTGATCGTTCCCGTGCGGGCATTGGCGCCAGAATTCGCATTCGCCCCGAGCATGTAGGTGATGGTTCCATCACCACCGCCCATCTCGCCGCGTGCGATGCCGATCCAAGGTGCGGAGGAGGTGGCCGTCCAGGCACGGGAGGCGGTGACCGCAATTTCATGGCCTGTGGAGATGCCTGCATCGTGGCTGCGGCTGCCCGGTGTGATGGCAAGCGCATCTGCGGGAGGCTCGAAGGCAAGAACTCCGAGGTCCGCTGAAAAAGCCCACTGGCCCTGGTACACGGTTCCATCCGTGCCGAGGGTCATCATGTCCTCATCCAGGCTCGTGCGTGCGCTGCCGGTGAAGTCCAGCACGACTCCCCTGGCATAAGACCTGTCCTCACCCATGAAAACGAGGCCATTGGCAAAGGCTGCATGGCGGTTGCGCCAGAGCCGGTCGTCATCGGGCTTGCTCCAGGTCTCGGTGAAGTAATCAAATTTTTCGCCCGTGGTTGTCCAGACCTCGCCAGCATCGTCGAGAACCGGCTTGTAGCCCATCGCGCCTGGATAACCAGCACTGCCGCCGGTGAAATTGGCCCAGGTGCCGTCCATTCGAAGCATGGAAAGCCCGCCCCGCGTACCGAACCAGACATTGCCGTAGCGGTCCACACGGACGCCATAGTCAACATACTGCTGGGCCAGCCCCGTGCCAGGACCTGTCGTGGGATAGGCCGTCCAGGTGGAGTTGTCTGCACTGAGCTTGTAGGCTCCATCCGCGCCGTAGAAATACTTGTTGTCCTGCCTGTCGATGTAGAGGCCGTAGGGGTAGTCGAGGACCCCGGCATTCGGCAGGCTCATCCACTCGTCCGTGTTGGCATTGTAGGCAAAGGGGGGCGTGTCGTGCGTGGCGAAATAGACGATGTTTGCCGAATCCACGCCGATGGCCACGATGCCGAAATTGATCGGGAAGGTCGTCATGCCCTCACCCGCCGTGTTGTTCCAGGTGTCCCAGGTTCCATTGGCCCTGCGGCGTGAAAGGGTGGTGCGGTCATACGCACCAAACCAGACATTGCCACTCTTGTCCGCCGCCACCGCACGGCAGCGGTTGGAGGGCACCGTCGTGCTGGAGGTACGGTAGTCGTAGGACTGCTGGCCCGTCTTGTCGCCATTCTCATCCAGCGTGAGGTAGTGCACGCCCGTGCCGTTGCCGACGACGCTCGGATTGTAGCCGGAGGTGAACCACAACCTGTTGCCGATCAAAGCCAGTGACGCGGCTTCATAGCTCTCGATGCCAAGCGTGGCCATGCTGTAGCGGACCCAGCTGCTGCCACGGCGGAACCGGGCAAGGCCATTGCCGTAATAGAGGCCAAACCACACATCCCCATTTGTGTTCACAGCCAAGTCCCCAGCTGCCAGGCTCGCCACGCCGACATTCGCCGCCGTGTATTTTTCCCACACATCCGCCGCCGTCAGGCAGTAGATGCCCTCACCGCCATAGCCATTGACGATGAACCACAGGTTCCCGCTGCCATCCTGCTCGATGCGGTTCGCCGGGGTTTCATTCGGAGGCACATTGGAAACGCCGCTGTAGAGCGTGGAAACGTGCGCTGCATTCAGCAGACTGCTGCCACGATGCGGACCGCGATTCGTCAGCACCCACCAGTTTCCGCCGCTGTCCTGCATCGCATCCTGGATCTGGTCATTGTTGTAAAACACACCTGTACGCTGCTGCGTGATCGCAAAGGTGCTGTCCACCACATAGGCCCCAAGCGGGCCGATGAGGACGGTGTTGCCTCCCGAGGCAAAGCGGATGCGCCAGATGTGATTGTCCGCGAGCGTGCGTGAGCCTGTCTGGGAGGTGCTGAAGGTCACCCAGCTGTTGTCCGCCTTCTGCACCAGCACGCCATGGCCCTGGGTGGCATACCAAGTGTTTCCTGAGGCGTCATCCAGCACATAGGTCACGTCTTTGCCCGCCAGCTCCGGCTTCACCAGCATGTTCACATCCTGGCCGAGATTGTTGTCCGTCGAGGAGCCGGCAATGTGCAGAAGACTGCCCGCCGCAGGCCAGCGCCACGCGCCTTTTTCATTCTGGGAGCTTGAGGTGATCCAAAGATCGCCTGAATGCCCCCGGGAGAGCCTTTCAGGGCTCTGCGGCACACCGTTGGTGCGGATGGAATACCATGTGCCAACGGTTCCGCCGATGGCGGAGACGGCGAGACTGAGGCCCAGAGCCAAAATGCAGGCCGTGCGGCGACGATGAGACGGGCTCAGAGGAGCGGCGTGGTGGTGGTGTGTTTTCATAGAAGCGGTTGTGAGCCTGCAAGGAGCCATCAGGCCTCCAAGAAGGCCGATTGGCGGCACAGAAGGTTAATCCTGCCTTTTAATACCATGAAGAACCCCGCCCTTTCCCTGCATCGCTTGCCCTTCATGTCTCAGGACTTGGCCTGCCGCCGACTTGCATCCGGGAATCCACGATGCTGTCATGCGGACTTTCCATGAGCCTCGCAGCATCAACTCCTACCATTGTCATCCTCGGCGGCGGCGTCTTCGGACTCACGGCTGCGCTGGAGCTTCGTTCCCGCGGCTGGGAAGTCACGCTTTTGGATGCCGGAACGATTCCCCATGCCGACGCAGCTTCGACGGACATCAGCAAGGTCATCCGCATGGATTACGGGGCAGACGTCCAATACACAGAGATGGGAGAGGCCTCCATCCTGCGCTGGCGTGAGTGGAACCAGCACTGGCAGGAGGAGCTGTTTCACGAGGATGGCTTTCTCGTCATGACCCGCCAGCCGATGGCAAACGGAGGCTTCGAACACGATAGCCGGCAGTTTCTTACCCAGCGTGGGCACCGCCTCATACCCAGAAGCCTCAGCGACCTTGCGCGGGAGCATCCGCAGTGGAATTCGGAAGCATTTGCGGAGGGCTACCTGAATCCTCAGGGCGGCTGGGGAGAGAGCGCACGGGTTGTGGTGAGGCTTAAACAGCAAGCCGTCGCGGCCGGCGTCTCGATTCATGAAGGCGTTCCTTTCGGCGCCTGGATCGAGGAAGGTGGCCGGATCGCAGGCATGAGGGACGGCCGTGGGCATGAATGGCGCGCCGAAGTGGTCCTCAGCGCCCTGGGAGCTTGGACCACGGAGCACCTGCCGTGGCTTGCGGACCGCTTGTGGGCCACCGCACAGCCGGTTTTCCACTTCAAACCTGCGGACCCGGAAGCCTGGAAGGCTCCCGCCTTTCCCGTATGGGCTGCGGACATCGGCACCACAGGCTGGTATGGCTTTCCAGCGAACGCAGAAGGCGTGGTCAAAGTGGCGAACCACGGCCCCGGCCGCCGCGTGAGCGCCTCGAAGCCGCGCCAGATGCCGGAGGGAGAGGAGGCACGCTTCCGGGCCTTTTTGCAGCAGACCTTCCCTGCCCTTGCCGAGGCACCGGTGGCTGCGTCCCGCGTCTGCCTGTATGGCGACAGCTTCGATGGGCACTTCTTCATCGACCATGACCCGGAGCACCCAGGCCTTGTCGTGGCGGCGGGAGATTCTGGCCATGCCTTTAAATTCACCCCGGTGCTGGGCGGACTGATTGCAGATGCCGTGGAAAAGAAGCCCCACCTCTGGCTTGCACGTTTTGCCTGGCGGCAGCGCAGCGCAGGCGGCGGTGAAAGCGCCCGTGCTCAGAGCCCAGAATGAAGTTCTGACCTCAGCCGAGCGAAACAATGCCGCGGCGGATGGCCTCAGCCGTGGCTTGTGCACGGTCGTTGGCCTTCAGCTTCACGAGGATGCGGCTCACATGCTGCTTCACGGTATCCTCGGAAATGCCGAGAGCGGCGGCGATCTCCTTGTTGGCATTGCCGCGGGTGACCAGGGTCAGGATCTCCCGCTCACGCGGTGTGATTTCTGGTTCGGCAAGACGATCCTGCAGGCGTTTGGCGATGTCCTGAGGCAGGCTGCGGGCGCCCTTGGCGACCGTGCGGATGGCGCAGAGGAGGTCATCACGGGAAGAAGACTTCTGCAGGTAACCCAAAGCTCCGGCCTTGAGCGCGGCCTGGATCTCGTCGTCACGGGCGAAGGTGGAAAAAATCAGCACCCGGGCCGCAGGATGCTCACGCAGCAGTGCCGCTGTGGCCTCGATGCCGCTGATGCCGGGCAGTTGCAGGTCCATGAGCACGACATCAGGCTTCGCTTTGCCAAAAAGCCTGGGGGCATCCTCACCACGATCCGCCTCACCGACGACCTCAAGGTCATCCTCCAGCTCCAGCGAGGCCACAAGCCCGCTGCGAACGACGAAATGGTCATCAATCAAAAGCAGGCGGATGGCAGGCGATGGCATGGACAGGAGGAATCAGAAAAGCTGGCGGCATCGAATAGGCAGGCAGCACGGCATGTCACGTCTGAACGGGCTGGGACGCCAGCGCAAAAGGCCAGGAGACGGTGACCTGCGTTCCCTGCCCAGGCTTGCTCCGCCACTCCACCACGGCACCTACCTTGCGGGCTCGTTCACGCATGCCGATGCAGCCAAAATGACCAGGCCTGCCGTGGGTTTCGGCGTTGGGATCGAAACCACGGCCATTGTCAGCGATGCGCAGCGTGAGTTGGGATGCTGTGGAGGAAAGATGCAGGTCGATCTTTGAAGCCTGGGCATGCTTGATGGCATTGGTGACGGCCTCCTGGGCGATCATCCGGAGATGATGAGTGACGTGCGGTGGAATGGCACGGATGGGATTGAGATCCAGATGGATCGGAACGATTTCCGGAACACGTGAGGCAAGCAGCTGCAGCGATTCCGGCAGGGTGGTGGCGTGCTCCGTGTCACGCAGGTCGGAAACAAGGTTGCGCGCCTCGCCCTGAATGCGGGAGACCAGGCTCCGGCTGGTTTCGAGCAGCGTGCGAGCCTTTTCATCCAGCGGACGCGTGGTGGCGGCATCCAGCCTGAGCGACAAGCCAGCCAGCTCCTGCTCCAGGGTGTCATGAAATTCACGGGCGATGCGCTGGCGCTCATCCAGGGTGGCCTGACGGGCGATGCGCCCTTCCAGCCGGGTGATCTGCCGCCGCTGAAGGGTGATCCAGACCAGGGTGAGAAGGATGATGGCGGCCAGCACCGCCGTGGCAAAGCCGAGCCGACGGGCTGTCCAAAAAGGCGCATGCCCCAGCACCTCCAGGTCATCGAAGCTGCGCAGCAAAAGGGAGGCGCGGTCGGGCTGGGAGCGGAAGCCGCGGTCCGTGGAAGACTCCACGAGGCAGATTCCCGTGAGCAGGCAGGCAGAGCCGATCTGCAGCCGCGGAGCCTGGGCATCGAGCAGAAAGGCCCGCAGAGGCATGCCACCGACCGTGAAGCGAAGCTCGTGGCCATCCGCCGTGCGGAAGAAGTCATTCAACACCGCCGGAACAGCCAGGCGCACCAGGTCAGCATCGTGGGAGCCATTTCGAAATTCAGCCAGCGTGACGGCGGAGGCCTTGGGCATCTGCGCGGGCTTCGAGGAAAGCACCTGGGCATCCGCCAGCGAGGCGCTGAAACCAGCCATGATCGGAAAGCCGACCATCTCCGCCTCCTGGCCGACGTGGAGCGCGGCTGAGGAAGCCAGCTGCACGGCGATGGAGGGGGAAAGAGGCGGCTTGGACGGTTCATCCGCCTCAGCTTCACGCGGCGGCGGTGGTGGCGTGGCATCACGGAGGAACACACGGCCATCCGCAAACGCCGCCAGCACCGTGCCGCGGATGCGGGCTCGATGATGCGGCTCATCCACAGCGCCATAACGCAGCAGGGTGGCCACGGAGATCACCGGCAGCGCCTCAGGCGCGGAGGCAGGCTCGCGGACCTCGATGTCTGACCAGTCAGCCACGCGGAGGTAGGGAAAGACCAGCTGCCGGCGGTCATTGATGCCTCCTGCCGCCAGTGCCGTGATGCGCAGACGCGCGTCCACCAGCGCTGGAGCGGATTCCGGCGGTGCATCCACGCGGACTTCAATGACACGACTGCCCATGGCAAGGCGCAGCAGGGAGCGGTTTTCATCAAACGAGGCCAGCGTCCGTCCCAAGCCCTCCACGAGCACCTTTTGGTAGTGAAAACGACCGCTGGCGAGGTCGTCATAGGTGGCAGAAACGGGTGCCGGCGGGCTTTCATGCCCGAGCACTTCCAGCTCCGTGACATCCACACCGGGAAAATAAAGTCCGGCGGTGGTGGTGCCCTTCACACGCACCTTGTCCCCGACTCGGAAATCCGTGCGGGGAGGCTTGAAGTGCAGGTGGGTGCCCGAGGTGGCGTCCTGCACAAAGGCGGTGCCACCGGTTTCGATGAAGCCGACCGTGGCGGTGAGGTCCACGGGCAGCTTTTCCAGGCTGCGCTCATACGGCAGGGTGCGGATGTCGATGGCACGACTGAGCACATCCTGCCCCGAAACAAGCGGGGCAGCCCAGAGTGCGGCGAGGATGCAGGCTGCGCGGATCACGGTTCAGAAGCTTTCCGGCAGACGTCCCCAGTCCGGATGGCTGTCATCAAAATCATCCGGCAGGGAGGCGGCCACCTCCCCCTCAGGACCATGCACGACGACCAGCCCTCCGCTGGGCGTGGCGACCGCCTGAAGTCCAATGCTGCCCGTGTTGTTCAGGAAGAGCCCGCCGGACTCCTGATGCACGCCGAGAGCAGCGCGCTGGAAGCCGAGATCATTGTTGATGAGCAGGCGTCCTCCGTGGTCATTGGCATCCAGGCTGATCTGCGGAATGCCATCCGCGGTGGAAAGCAGGACGGAGCCGGCCACCGGCCCGCCGGAAAGGGTGGCGATGCCCGCCTGGGCGCTGGCGTTGCCATAGACGCTGACCACCCCGCCCAAATCTCCTTCCCCGAGCATCAGCAGAGGCCGGCCGTCCTTCTGCACGATGGTCACCGGTTTTTCCGCAGTGACGGCTGTGAGCACTTTCGTGGCTGAATTGGTAGGTGACATGAGTTCCAGCGATGACACCTCCGCGCTGGCGATGGCACGCAAGCCGTCATCCTCGCCGACGGACTGCAAGGTGAGGGCGGAATGGCTGTCGTGATGATGGGCCAGCATCACGCGGGCCTCGCCAGCTCCATCGTGCAGCGTCAGGCTGCTCGCCACATCCAGGGCGGAGAGGTCGGCCGCCTTCTCCCCCTTTTCACCCCGGAGGGAAAAATTGCTGCCAGAGTCTCCGGAGGCCATGTGGGCTTCAAATCCCTCCCCGGGCACCTTGCCCTCATGCACGCAGATCTGCGCCGCACCATCCAGGGCCATCATCGAGATGCTGTGCAGTTCCGCCGGACTGTGCATCATGAGCGCCGGGCCATCCTCCCGCGCCACAAAGGCGACCGCATCCGCCTGCCCTGGAGGCCCCAGGCTCATCACGCCGCCACCGGGATCGCCGTGCAGTTTCACCAGGGTGTGCATGGAGGAATCCGCGATCAAAAGGTCTGTCGAAGGCTGGACGTCATGACCATCCTCGTTCGTGCCGCCGTCTTCATGCACCAGCACGCCACGCGAGCTGCCATCCTTCTGAAGCACGGCAACCGAGCCGCCGCGCGGCTGCGCACGCATCACGGCTCCGGGCCGCCCGCCATCGGCATGCACGGCCACAAAGCCGCAGTTGTCCTGGGCAAAGATACTGACCCTCGGCTGGTGATCCTGCCCTCGCAGCAAAAGCTGCGGCTCGCCGTTTCCATCCAGGCTCAGCTCCCCACAGATGTTGGCGGCCTCCTTACGATAGAGATTCAAATAGCCGCCCTCCGCTCCTGCGCCGAGGCTCAGCGCCAGCCAGCGAGGATCATGTGCCGGCCGCACCACCAAGTTGGTGCACTCCAGATAGATCTGGCGCACGCCTTCATCATCCGTCTCGATGCTGACCACCTTCTCCAGCTCATCCAGCCGCTGCCGGACCCTCTGCAGCTCTTCCTGGACAACGGCGAGGGCGGACTGAAGGTCTTCGAGGGGAATGCTCATGGAGGTGTGAATTTCCCACGATGTTACGCCAGGGCGGATTCGATGACGAATTCCGAATGACGAAAGTCCAAATCTCCCGGAGCATGGCGCCCAGCGTTCTTTCTGCATCATGGCACTCCATTCTCGTCCCCTTCTCTGCCTCCTGACCGCCCTGGGCGCGAGCTCCTGCACGCTCGGCCCTGATTTCACCCTGCCGGACCTCCAGCTCGGCTCACGCTGGAAGCACCAGACGGATGTGAGTGACCTGGCCCTGCCGGATGCCTGGTGGACCCTGTATCGCAGCCCACAGCTGAACCGGCTGGTGGATCAGGCTCTGGCGAACAATCCAGACCTGGCCGCCGCCCTGGCGCGTGTGGAGACCGCACGAGCCATGACGGGTGTGGAGAAGGCGGAATGGTTCCCGCAGATCGGCGCGCAGCAGTCCGTGACCTTGGAAAGGCTCTCCGGAAGTGCTTTCGGAGCCAACCTGCCTCCCGGGGTGCCTCTGCCTGCGCTGGAACGAGACCGCTGGCAGGGCTTCCTGACGCTGAACTACGAACTCGACCTCTGGGGCCGTGTACGGCGAGGGGTCGAAGCCGCCAAAGCCAGGGAAGGTGCGGCGGCGGAGCAGGTGGCCGTGCAGAAGCTTGTGGTCGCCGCAGAGGTGGCACGCACCTACTTCCTCGCTGCATCCCTGGATGCACAGCGCTCCATCCTGAAGGAAACCATCAATCTCCGGGGTGAGGCGCTGAAGCTGCAGCAGAGCCGCTTTCAGGGAGGCCTGGCCAATGAAATGGATGTGGCCCGGGCACGCACGGAGGTGGAACTGGCCAACCATGACCTGATCGGGGTCGAGCGGCAGCGTGGCAATGCCGCGAATGCGCTGGCGCTCCTTTGCGGCGCAGCTCCCGCGGAGTTCGCGCTTCAGGCCCAGCTGGGACTTCCGGGAGTGCCCAGGGTGAGCGGCGGCCTGCCCAGCACCCTGCTGCAACGCCGTCCGGACCTCCGCGTGGCCGAACAAAACCTGCGGGAGGCTAATGCCGCCATCGGCGTTGCCCAGGCGAACTTCTTCCCGACCTTCAAGCTCAGCGGCGGCGGCGGCATCGAAAGCATCGGTGCGGAAGACTACCTCGACTGGCGGAACAAGGCCGGCAGCATCGGCCCGCAGATCACCCTGCCCCTTTTTCAGGGTGGCAGGCTGCGCGGCAACCTGAAGGCGGCCAAATCCCGCTATGAGGAAAGCCTAGCCAGCTACCGCAAAGCGATCCTGACCGCACTGCAGGAAGTGGAAAACGCCACCGTGGACGTGAACGCCTATGCCCGGCAGCGGGCGGCTGTGAGCGCAGCGCTTGCCGCAGCACAGGAGACCGCAAAGCTGGCCCGCGTGCGCTATGACAAGGGTTTGGCGAGCTACTTCGAGGTCGTGGATGCCGACCGCACCGTGCTCACCACACGGCTGCTTCAGGCCCAGATCGACGGCCAGCGGCTCACAGCCAGCGTACAGCTGATCCGTGCCCTGGGTGGCGGATGGAATGCAGGCAAGTAAGGCAGCCGCCGGAAGGGCTTACAGCTCCTTCACACGGATGTTGCGATACCAGACCTTGTCGGTGTGGTCCGTGATCATGATGTGCCCGTGCCCTGGGGCAAAGCCTTCCTTCTTCTTGAACTTGCTGGCGGCGATGCGCGTCTTCCACTCCTCGCTCTTCGTGTCGGCCTCGCAGACGAGCTTGCCGTTGAGGTAGTGCTCGATCTTGCCGTCCTTCACCAGCACGCGGCTGAGGTTCCACTGGCCAGGAGGATTCAGCGGCTTGTCCTTGGCGGGCTCCTTGATGTCGTAAATGCTGGCCGTGACGTGGCTGCCACCCTTGAGGCCGTCCGGATGCTTGGAGTCATCGATCATCTGATATTCGATGCCGAGCCATTCCTTGCCGCCGATCTTGGTGACCCAGTATTTGACGCCGTTGTTGCCGCCTTCCTCGACCTTCCACTCCCATTCGAGCTCAAAGTTGGTGTACTCTTTGTCGCTCAGCAGCATGCCGCCAGGCGTGCCATCGAGGTGGAGCGTGCCGTCCACAATCTTCCAGCCGGCGCCGGGCTTCTTGCCATCCGGGGCATGCCATCCGGCAAGGCTCTGACCATCGAAAAGGGAGACGAAATCAGCCCCGAAAACTGGCAGGGCGGCGAGGGCGAAAAGGGCGGAGAAGAGGGACTTCATGATTGGGAGACGAAGAACGCAGGGACAGGCTCAGTCATACGAGATGCTTTCAAAAAAAGCCCCGCCGAGCAGACGGTCGCCCTCATAAAGGGCGCAGATCTGGCCGGGGGTGAGGGCGCGCTGGGGCTCATGGTAGATCAGGGAGGCCCGGCCCTCGCCGAGCGGCACAAAATCCGCCAGCCCGGCCGGGCAGCGGTAGCGCGGCTGCGCATTGAGCACGCGATCCGAGGTCAGCGGCTCCCCAGTGGTGGAAATGCCGGTCAGGATGCAGCGGCGAGCCCAGAGCAGCGGCGTGTCCGGCCGTTCGATCGCGATCACGAGCTCGTTTTTCTCCGGGCGCTTGGCCACGACCACATAAGCCTGCTTGTGCAGCGGGCTGGCCACGCCGATGCCCTTGCGCTGGCCGAGGGTGTAAAGGTGCAGTCCTTTGTGCTGCCCGAGCACCTTCCCCTCCAAGTTGACGATGAGGCCAGGAGCATCTGGGACGAAGGCGCGCAGGAAATCCTCCATCTTCACCTGGCCGATGAAGCAGATGCCCTGGCTGTCCTTTTTATCCGCCGTCTTCAGCCCAAGCTGCCGCGCCTGCTCACGCAGTTCCGGCTTCAAAAGATGGCCGATGGGAAACTGGGCGATGCGGACCTGATCGGGCTGCATCAGGGCGAGGAAGTAGGTCTGGTCCTTGTTCGGGTCTGCTCCGCGCAGGATGACCTGCTCGCCCCCCTTGCGCGCATAGTGGCCGGTGGCGATGGCCTCAAAGCCGCGTTCCTTGGCCCAGTCCCACAGCACCCCGAACTTCATCTCGCGATTGCACATCACGTCCGGGTTGGGCGTGATACCGCTCTGGTAGCCTTCGAGGAGGTATTTCACCACCCGCTGGCGGTATTCATTCATGAGGTTCACCACATGAAACTCGATGCCGAGCTGGTCAGCCACGGCGCGTGCATCCGTGATGTCCTCCTCCCAGGGGCAGTGGCCGATGATGCCCTCCTCGTTGATCCAGTTTTTCATGTAGGCCCCGGTCACGTCATGCCCTTCGCGGACCAGCAGCGCCGTGGCGAGGCTGCTGTCCACTCCTCCGGACATGGCGGCGAGAATCTTCATGGCTCGTCTGTCTATGTGTCGAGGTTGGGAAAGCGTCAACGCCCGCCCTGGCAGGCCGCCACGTATTCCTGGGCGGCACGGCGGATCTCGGCGGCGATGTCTGCCCGAGCCTGGGCAAAGGGCGGCCGGAACCAGGGAAAGGCGCCGACAAGGTCGTGCGTGACCAGCACCTGCCCGTCCGTGCCCTGCCCTGCGCCGATGCCGATGGTGGCAGCCTGCACGCGCGGAGTGAGTTCAGCCGCCACCTCGGGAACGATGCTTTCCAGGACGATGGCCATCGCCCCGGCCTCATCCAGAGCCACGGCATCCGCCATCAAGAGGGCGGCTTGTTCGGGATTCCTGCCCTTCTTTTTGTAGCCACCCTCCTCCCGGACGCTCTGCGGCAGCATGCCGATGTGCCCCACGAAGGGGATTCCTGCCCCGACGATGGCCCGCACCTGCGGAATGAAGGCCGACCCGCCCTCCAGCTTCACGGCATCTGCCCCGGCTTCGACCAGACGGCACGCATTCGCCAGGGCCTGCTCCGGCGTTTCGTAGCTGTGATAAGGCAGGTCGCCGATGATGGGGGCGCGCTTCACCGCCCTGCGGACTGCAGCGGTGTGGTGCAGCATCATCTCCATCGTGACACCCGTCGTGTCCGGCAGCCCCAGCACGACCATGCCCAGCGAATCCCCCACCAGCAGGAGGTCCACCCCGGCCTCGTCCAGCAGGCGGGCGGTGGGGTAGTCATAGGCGGTGAGCACCGTCAGAGGCGGCCCGTGGAGCTTGCGCTCGCGGATCTGGGAAAGACTGGAAAGGGGGGCGGACACAGCGGCCATACAAAGGCCGGATGCCCTCCGCCGAAAGCAGAAATCCAGCGGTTCCGGGCGCGTGCCCACCCTGCTCAATCCCTGTTTTTCCCGCACGAAGAGCCTTTTCAGCCAGGAACGGGAAAATTTTCACGGCGAAAGTTGGCACGCTTTCCGCTTTTCGCTAAATCCGAAGCAATCAACCAGCGGAAAATCACCCTTGATCTCCTCCGGTCTTGCAAACCCGCCAAACCACACAACTAATCACGTCAGCCATGAAAAAAGTCGAAGCGATCATCAAGCCCTTCAAACTCGAGGACGTCAAAGAAGCTCTCTCCGAAGTGGGAGTGGAAGGCATGACGGTTGTCGAGGTCAAAGGTTTCGGCCGCCAGAAGGGCCACACTGAAATCTACCGCGGTTCCGAATACACCGTGGACTTCCTGCCCAAAGTGAAGATCGAGGTGGTCGTCGAAGACTCCCGCAGCGAGACGGTGGTGGATGCCATCGTCAAAGCCGCCAACACCGGCAAGATCGGTGACGGCAAGGTGTTCGTGAGCGACGTGCTGGAAGCCGTGCGCATCCGCACCGGCGAGCGCGGCTCCGATGCTGTGGCCAGCTCCTAGTCCTGCCTCGTCCAATCTGGAACTTCAACAGCCCGCCGGAATGGTCCGCCATCCGGCGGGTTTTTCATGCCCGGATTCAGCGGTTGCCGAGCTTGTTGTACTTCTCCACCAGCTCGTTGAAGGCCTTGGTGCGCTCATTCAGCTGGGAGATGGCCTCATCACGCTCCCGCGCAAGCTGCCTGAGCTGGGCGTTGGCCTTTTCGATCGCGCTGTTCTGTGCGGAAACCGTCTCGTTGTGCTTTTTCAGCGCCTCAGTGCCCTGACCGGCCAGCTGCTTGTAGGCCTGCAGTTCGCTCGTGGCACGGATGGTCTCATTCATGTGCAGCGCGATGCTGTAGCCGCGCGCCAGCTGATCCACCGTGCGGTCACGCAACTCCTCAGTGGTGGTGAGAAGCTTCGTTTCGATCTCGCTGCGGAGGCCGTTGAGGCGCTCGATCTCGCGTCCGTATTCCTCGACCTTCTGTTCCGCCTGCACACGGAGCTTGTTCTCCGCCTCCAACTGGCGGACGAGCTGCTCGATGCGCCCGCGGAGCTGTGCCTCACGCTGCCACTGCACGGTGCAGATGCCGCACAGGCCCAGGGCGATGATCACGAGCAGCGTCTGGAGGAGGAGCTTCATTACTTGGCAGGAGCCGGAGCGGCGGACTTGACCTGGAAGGCCACCTTGTTGAAACCAACCCGGCGGACGATGTCGAGCGCGCGGACCATGTCGGCATGCCGGGTGTCAGCATCGCCGCTGATGTAAACCGGCGTGTTGGGGTCGGCACCGTAGCGTTCGGCCAGCTGACGCTCCAGTTCTGGCAGCGTGGCGCGCTCCTTGTTGAAAAAGAAGTCTCCGGCCTTGCTCACGGCCAGATTGATCATGTCGGGCTTGAAGTCGGACTGCGCGGCGGCGGCCACGGGCAGGTTGACCTTGATGGTCTGCTGCTTGGTCATCGTGAGGCTCACCATCATGAAGGAGGCCAGCAGGAAGAACATCACGTCGATCAACGGGATGATCTCCAGACGGGTCTTTTTATGAGGGATGGGGGAGTGGAGCTTCACGCGCTTCGCAGTTCACGGAGTTCGGCCGCCGGTCACTTCTTTTCCAAACCATGCCGGGCGGCCAGGATGAGCACATTGTTGGCGGCCGCCTCCAGCTCAAACTGCAGCTTCGCGAGCCGGCTGTGGAAGTAGTTCATCGGGATGAGCGTGGTGATGGCAATGCCCAGGCCGGCCGCTGTGGCGATCAAGGCCTCGCCAATGCCGCCAGTGACCTTTTCCACCGCCAGTTCGGAGTCCCCAATGGAGGTGAAGGAGCCCATGATGCCCGTGACGGTTCCCAGGAGACCCAGAAGAGGGCCGAGCGTGACGATGGTGTCCATGGCTCCGAGGAAACGGCCGGCCGCCTGAAGTTCATGACCTGCAGCGACCTCCAGAGCCCCCTGCATCGAGGTGTGGTGATGGTTCAGGCCATGATGGATCATGCGCACCACCGGATCACTGCTGTCCTTGGAAAGCGCCACCGCCTTGGCGACCTCTCCCGCATCCAGGGCGGCATAGACCTCCTCCACGAGCCGGGGCTTGCGGCCCAGGCCAAGGCGCAGCCACCAGAAGACGCGCTCCACAACCACGCAGACGGCCACCACACCCACCACGAGGATGGGATACATGATGGGCCCGCCCTTGATGATGAAATCGACGACGACGTTGGCCAGCGGAGGGGTGAACACAGACATGAAAATCGGTCAGCGGAGGACGAACGAGAGCGGGGCGATGAAGGTGCGAACCTCTCCGGGAGGAGCCTTGCCATTCCGGCGCACCCAGCTGGCAGCATACTGGTCGAGGCTCGAGTTGCCGCTGGTGCCCACTATGGACACGCTGGTGGCGCGGCCCGAGGTTCCGACCGTGACTTGCAGCCTCACCGTGCCCTGGACCCCCAGGGAGCGGAGTGAGCTGGGATAGGTCGGACGCGGAATGACGAAGGTTCCCTGACCGGAAGTACCTGCCCCCACGCCTCCCGAACCACCACCCGTACCCTGCCCCATGCCGCTGCGGCCCGTCGTCGAGCTGCGGGCCACACTGCGAGTTGGTGCAGAAGAGCGCGGCGCAGGCTTGGTCTGCGGCTTCGGCGGCGCAGGATCCACGGGACGAAGGGCCTCCTCCAGCTTCGGAGCTGCGGGAACCACAAAAAGATCGTCATGGACCAGTGCTTCGGCCATCTCCGGCAGGTCGAGCGCCTCGGGAACCACCTCCACCGGCGGCGGCACTTCCAAAACTTCCTGAGGCAGGACTTCGGAAACCTCGGTTTCAGCGGCCTCCGGCTCGGCTGCCAGGTCGGCCATGAGCATGGCCTCACCACCCGCTGCGGCGATTTCCTGCTGTTGCTTCTCCAGGGACAGCAGGCGCGGCTCCGGCCCCAGATCCGCCCACAATCCGGCGATGCCCACCGCCAGGAAACTGCCGGCCACAGCCACCATCCAGGCCCAGCGGGTCAGGTCCTCAGAACGGCTCAACCCAAGGTCAAAGACCTTCCTGGCCTGGGCCGCTGGCCTGGTGATCTGCCCGGCATGCCGTGCCCCTGACGTGGCGAGCGCCACATCGGCCGGAGGGCTGGTCAGGGTGGAAGTCATGGCGTGGGGAGGGGGGGAGAGGAGGGCGATAATGGCTACGTTTTACGATTCGTCAATGCTATTGAGACGCTATCGCATAACACAACTTTGAACCTCGTTCTCTTGCAGCCTCGCTTGGCATCCAGCGGTCCGATTTTGGGCCTGAAGCCCTTCCCAAGAACCTGGCCATCCCTTCCCGGCGGAGCCTCCATGACCTCGGATGAAGGCTCAAATGCCAGACACGCCCCTGCTCGGGCGTTGCAAGGTGGACCTTGCTGCCTGAATTTTGACCTCCCCCACCGCCATGAAACGCCTTCTTCTCGCCCTTTGCCTGAGTGCTGCCGCCTGCCTTTCCGCCCAGGAGCAGGCGCAGATCGTCTCCGTTCAGAAAATCTGGGACAAGGGCAAGCACAACGCCTTCACGGACCTGACCCGCTTCCAGAACCTGTTTTACTGCGCCTTCAGGGAGGCGGATGACCATGTCGGCGGTGATGGCAAGATCCGCATCTTGATCTCCTCCACCGGGGACAACTGGGTGAACTATGCCGAGATCGCGGAAAAAGGCACCGACCTCCGCGATCCCAAGCTGCAGGTGACCCCGGACGGCAAGCGCCTCTACCTCCTGTGCGGCGGCTCCATCTACGGCGGCACCAAGGATCTCAAAGGCCGCCGTCCGCGCTACTCCACCACCACCGACGGCAAGGTCTGGACGCCCACGCAGAAGCTGCTGGCCGAGGGTGACTGGCTCTGGCGCTGCACGGTGAACCCGGCCGACCAGAAGTTTTATGGGGTCGCCTACAACATCTACCCGACCACGGGAGGACCGAAGTCCGAGGCGGAATGGTCGCTGAAGTCCTACACGAGCACGGACGGCTCCGTGTGGCAGCTTTCCAGCCTGATGCAGGTGCCTGGACAGCCGAATGAAACGACGCTGCGCTTCCTGAAGGACGGCACGGCCCTGGCCCTCGTGCGGCGCGAGGCGGGTGACAAGCGCGGCTACCTCGGCAGCGCCACAGCGCCTTACCGGGACTGGAAATGGACCCCGCTGCCGGTGGTCGTGCAGGGTCAGAACTTCATCGAACTGCCGGATGGCAGCCTCGTGGCTGGCTCACGCGGCCTGGGAGCCACGCCTGGAGCCCACATGATCCTCTTCAAGATGACGCCGGGCTCCCTCACGCCCATTCTGGAACTGCCCAGCGGCGGTGATTGCAGCTACCCCGGCCTCGTCTGGCATGAGGGCCACCTCTGGGTGAGCTATTACTCCTCCCACGAAGGCAAGGCCAGCATCTACATCGCCAAGGTCCGCCTGCCCTGGGTGAAGGCCACCGAGTAGCAGCCTCGAGGGCAAAGGCGCGCATTGACATGGAGGCCGGAAGCAAAGACTTCCTGCGATCCTCTGCCATGCCCCAGCCTGCCCGCCGACTCGATGTCTTCACCGAATCCGTCATCCGCGAGATGACGCGCCTCTCGAACCGCCACGGTTCCATCAATCTCGCGCAGGGCTTTCCTGACTTCGATCCGCCCGCCGAGCTGATCGAGGCGCTCGCCACGGCCATCCGCGGGCCGTTTCACCAGTATGCCGTCACCTGGGGCGCGCCCCGCTTCCGCCAGGCCCTGGCGAAAAAGCACCAGCATTTCACCGGCCTGGAGATTGACCCCGACCGCCACCTCGTCGTCACCTGCGGCAGCACGGAGGCGATGATGGCCGCGATGATGACAGCCTGCGATCCGGGGGACAAGGTGATCGTCTTCTCCCCCTTCTACGAAAACTATGCTGCCGATGCCATCCTCTCCGGCGCGGTGCCCGTGCATGTGCCGCTGCATGCGCCTAACTTCACCTTTGACCGCGAGGAGCTGGCGCGCGCCTTCGCCGGCGGCGTGAAGGCCATCGTCATCTGCAACCCGGCCAACCCGAGCGGCAAGGTCTTCACCCGCGACGAGCTGCTCTTCATCGCCGGGCTCGCGGAACAGCATGATGCCTTTGTGCTGATGGACGAAGTGTATGAGCACATCGTTTATGCGCCGCACGAGCACACCTACTTTGCCACGCTGCCGGGCATGTGGGAGCGCACGCTGAGCTGCGGCTCCCTGTCCAAGACCTACTCCATCACCGGCTGGCGGCTCGGGCACATCGTGGCTCCGGAAAACCTCATCGCCCGCGCCCGCAAGGTGCATGACTTCCTCACCGTCGGCGCGGCGGCACCGCTCCAGGAGGCGGCAGTGACAGCGCTCGAATTCCCGGACAGCTACTACACGGAGCTGCAGCGCGCCTACGATGCCAAGCGCAACCTCTTCCTCGGCTACCTGCGCCAGACCGGGCTGCCCTTCACCGAGCCTGAAGGAGCCTACTACACCCTGCTGGACATCTCCTCCCTCGGTTTCAAGACCGACACCGAGGCCGCGCAGTGGATGACCACGCAGGTCGGCGTCACCGGCGTGCCGGGCAGCAGCTTCTTCCGCGAGCCGGAGCACCGTTTCATCCGCTTCCACTTCGCCAAAAAGGAGGAGACCCTGCGTGCCGCCGGAGAGAAGCTCATCGCCGGCCTGAAGAAGGGCTGATCTCCAGGGCTAGCGCGCCTGGCTGACCTCGGTCTCCAGCGCTTCAAAGCTGCGGATCATCTCCTCGATGCGCTGGTGCTGGGCGCGCATCTGCACCTCATGCTCCGCCGCCACCTCGCTGGCGGGGTTCAGGATTTCCAGGAAGCGGGCAAAGAGCGCCTCCACATCCACCTTCACCTGCTCGGAAAGCATCTCCCGCAGGTCGGCGGTGGACTGCTCCAGCCGGTCCACCAGCGTGCGGCGCGCGTTGTTCAGCGCCGCCTGCGTGATCAGCACCGAGGCTCCGACCAGCAGCAGTCCCGCCGCCAGGGCCACCATGGCTCCGAGCGGACCTTCAAAATGATAGGCCGCCGCCACGGCCAGCAGCGCAGGCACCGCCAGCCAGGGCACCCAGCGCGCCCGCCGCCGGGCTGCCACCAGGCCGGGCTCGATGGCTTCATCAAGCTTCAGCCCAAGCACAAAGCGGCGGATGGTCGAATCAATATGAACGCTGAACAGGCGGCGGATCTCCGGGTCCGAATGGGTCGGCAGCTTGTCATCCGGCGGGAAGAGGCTGCCCCGACCCTGGGCATGCAGGAAGCGGTCATACTGCAGGCTGTCCTCCTCCAGGATGATGCCCACCTGGCGCCAGCGGTCGCCCGTGCGCTGCTGCAGGTCCTGGAAAAGCCGGTGGTCCAGGCTCTGCGCCTTGTTGCCATTGGTCGCCGGCTCGTCCTGGAGCTCGGGATCTCCCTTTTCAAAGGCATGCCGGGTCGAAAGAGCATCCTCGGCCAGGCCCGCCACGCGCAGGCAGCTCTCCTGGTAGTCGCGCTCGGTGGCATCCAGGGCTGGCAGGATCTTCTTCAGCGTGCGGTCCACCTGCAGTTCGCGCTCCGTCTGCAGCTCCTGGACCAGCGCGGCTGCCCGCTGCGCCCCCCGGGCGCTGGCGCTGATGCGCTCATGAATGTTCACCAGCAGCTGGCGGGCGATGCGGATGGAGTTCACCAGCTTGTTCAGCCGGGCGGTGTTCTCCGCCACGAGGCGGGAGATGTAGGCCTCCAGGGTTTGAAAGCCGCTCTGCTGCATCAGCGCCTCGCGGTCGATGCCGCTGCTGCGGGCCAGGTAGGCCTTCTTGGCCGAGACCGGGAAGATCGGGAAGTCCCGCCCGTAGCGCTGGCGCACGAGCTGGCTCATGTAGTCGATGATCACCTGCATCTCCTCCGGCGTGCGCAGGTCGCACTGCTGGATGACGAAGATGACGTTCCGCATCCAGTGCTTGTGCACCTTGTCCAGAAACTGCCAGGCGCTCGCGCCCCAGGGGTTCATGGCGCTGAACACAAAGATCACGAGGTCGGAGATGGGCACGAAGCGCTCCGTGATCTCCTGATGCTCGTTTTCGATGCTGTTCGTGCCCGGTGTGTCCACGATGTGGAAGTCGCGCAGGAACTCCGCAGGCACCTGCACCTCATCCAGCGTGCCTGTGATGGGTGCCACGAGGTGCTGCGGGCCATGCTTGAAGAACAGGATCTTGTCCGTGGTGGGCATCACGCCCGTGCGCGAGAAGTCCTGGCCGAAAAGCGCATTGAGGAAGGTGGACTTGCCCACATTGACCTCCCCCACGACCACGAAGACAAAAGGCTCCTTGAGGCTGGCGGAGAGGTTTTCGACGATGGCCTGGGATTCAGCATCCGCACCAAGCTCACGCAGCAGCCCACGCAGCGCCTGCAGCCGGGCGTCCAGCTGGGAGCGGAGGTGGAAGTAGTGGTCACCGATCATGCCAGGAAACTGTCGGGCACCGTTCCGGAACGGCTGGCCTCACGGCCTGAACCTTCCTCAGACCGGCGCGGCTGAAATCACTGCGGAAGGGGCGCCGGGTCCTTGTCGCCCATGGGCAGGGCGGGCCGGATCACGACGCCTACGGGCATCGAGGCCTTCTCCATGTTCATGAGCTGGCTCACCGTGACGAACTGATAACCCTTGGCGAGCATCTGGTCGAACATCCCCGGCATGGCCTGGATCGTCGGCGGATGGATGTCATGCGCCAGCATGATGGCGCCAGGGTGCGCGCCGTTCACGAGGCGGCTGGTGACCACGGAAACGCCCGGGCGGCGCCAGTCCTGAGGATCCACGGACCACATGATCGTGCTGTAGCCAAACTCGGTGAACATGAGCTGCTTGATGCGCGTGTTGATGGCGCCGTAGGGCGGGCGGACGAGCTGCGGGCGGTAGTTCGCGGCGGCCATCAGCACCTCCTCACTGCGCTGCAGCTCGGAGCGGATCTGGGCATCGCTGCGGCTGGTGAGGCTGCAGTGCGTGTAGGTGTGAGCGCCGATCTCATGCCCTTCCGCCAGGATGCGGCGGACGATCTGCGGGTAGGCCTTCACGTTCTGGCCGATGAGGAAGAAGGTGCACTTGATGTTCCGCTCCTTCAGGATGTCGAGCAGCTTCGGGGTCAGCGAAGGGTGCGGGCCGTCGTCAAAGGTCATGGCCACCACCGGCTGCTTGATGCTGACGGAAGAATAGCTCAGCCGGGCACCCGCCGGAGGCACCGTGGGCATGGTGGAGGGCGTGTTCAGCCGCTTCGCCAGAGGGTTGTCCTGCAGCACCACGTCTTCCTGCACCGGCTTGGCTTTCAGAGCGGCCGCCAGTTCTTCGGCGGAGGGCTGTTTGGGGGTGGAAGAGCAGCCTGCGCTGCCCACAAGAATGCCAAACCAGAGACTGAGATACATGCGGGAAGGAATCACGGCAGCGAGAGTAAGAGAGGCTGGCGGTTAGGAAAGCATGAAGTTTGTGGAAAATGGAAATCTCGTGCCTCCTAGGCATCAGGCAGCAGCAGGATTCGGGCACCCGCGTCATCGGAGAATGTCCCAGCCTTTCCGGCGGGGTTAGTACACGTCGCGACGGTAGCGCTTGGCCTCCTTCAGGGCTGCCATGTAGGCCGCCACCGCCTCAGGGCTGAGGCCGCCTTCCTTTTCCACGATGGTGTGCAGCGCCTTGTCCACATCCACCGCCATGCGCGAGGCATCTCCGCAGACATACACGATGGCCCCCTGTTCCAGCCAGGCATAGATCTCGGCGCTGTTCTCCAGCATCTTGTGCTGCACATAGATCTTCTCCGCCTGATCGCGGCTCCAGGCCGTGCTGAGCTTGTGCAGCGTGCCGTTGGCCAGCCAGCGCTCAAACTCCTCCTTGTAGAAGAAGCAGCTCTTCTCGCTCACCTCGCCAAAGAACATCCAGGCCCGGCCCTTGGCACCCGTGGCCTCACGCTCCTCCAGGAAGGCGCGGAAGGGCGCGATGCCCGTGCCGGGACCGATCATGATCACCGGCGTCTCCTCCTGCGGCTCCGGGAGGCGGAAACCCTTCCCGTGGTTCACAAACACCGGGATCAGCGTCTCGCCGACGGTGATGCGCTCCGCCAGGAAGGTGGAGGCCACACCGCCGCGTGCCCGGCCGTGGCTTTGGTAGCGGACGGTGGCCACCGTCAGGTGCACCTCCTTCGGATGCGCCCGCTGGCTGCTGCTGATGGAGTAGAGGCGGATGTTCAGCTTCTTCTGCGTGGCCATGAACTCCTGCGGCTCAAAGCGGGCCGTGGGATTCTCCAGCAGCAGGTCGATGACAAAGCGGCCCCAGAGGTAGTTCTTCAGCTCCTCCTTCTTCTCCGGCTCCAGCAGGCCGTTCAGGGGCGTGTTGCCGCCGGTCTTTTCGACGATGGCCTTGATCAGCTTCTGATCCACCTCGGTGATCAGCGTGGCTTCCAGGAGCGCCTGCCGGATCGGCACCTCAGCGCCGCTCTTCGGATGCTTCACGATCTCCTCCCCGCTGAAGCCCAGGACCTGCAGGGTGTCCTCCACCAGCGCCGGATCATTCGTCGGCTGCACCGCCAGGGAATCGCCGGGCAGGTATTCCAGCTCACCGCCCTCCAGGTCGATCTCATAATGGCGGGTGTGCTTCGGCGCACCGGGGCCGGAAAGGTCGTAAGCCCTCTTCACCCTCGCCAGGAAAGGGTTCTTGACGTTGTAAACGGGCTTACCGGCGGGGGCTTCAGTGCTCATGAGGAAATGGGTGGGAGGAGGAATCGAGCCGCGAGGCTAGGGAGGTGCCTCTTTTTTGTCAATGCGGACGGCGGAAGCTTAAAATGGGCACTGCCAGAACAAGTTTCGGCACATCATGTTCATTGCGGCATCAGGCGTGGACGCTATGGGGTAACCCATCCAATGACCACGAGACTCCTCTGCTCCGCTGCTGTCCTTCTCTTCAGTCACCCTGTCTTTGCCGACGCAGCCATCGAGCCGATGGTCGGATTTGAAACGGGACCCAACCTCAACGGCGGGCCGGTTGCCGCTCGTGCCCCGCTTTACCTGCACACCAATGGTCAGTTCTACGGCACCAGCCCTGCCGGTGGCGCCTTCTCGAATGGCACGATCTTCCAGATGTCGAAAAGCGGCGTCTTCGGGCACCTCTCCCATTCCGGGACAACCTCAACCACCCTTCCAAGCAGCTTCCCAGGCGGCGCGGCTGCCAGCACCCCGGTGCTGAGTTCCGATGGCTGGCTGTGGGGCACAAGTTCGGCAGGGGGTGTCACAGCCTCCTACGGCACCATCTTCCGCCTCCGGCCTGAAACGGGAGCCGTGCAGGTCATGCACAGCTTCACTGCCGGCACGAATCCAGGGCAGGGCCATGCCCCTGTGTGCGGACTGGTCTCAGACGGCCAGGGCTACCTCTGGGGCGTCACCCAGTATGATTCCAATGCCACAAGCTCGAATGGCATCCTCTTCCGCATTCATGAGCTGACGGGGGTTTTTGAGAAAATCCTGAACTTCAGAAACAACACGGACAACTTCCCGAAGGGCCGCGTTCCGCAGGGAGCGCTCTACTACGATGGCGCAGGCAATCTCTGGGGCACCACCAGCGCAGGCGGCCCGCTCAATTATGGCACCATCTTCAAATACACCATCGTCTCGAACACCCTGACCACCATCACGGAGTTCAGTGACCGCGTGGTTTCAGCCGGGACCATCAAGGGCAGCGGAGCCGCTTCCGCCCTGGTGCCGGATGGCAACGGCTTCCTCTGGGGCGTCACCCCCTATGGCGGCGACAACCTGAACTACGGCACCGTCTTCAAGGTGAACATGACCAGTGGTGAAGCCACCAGCGTCCTCGAGTTCAGCAACAACGGAACCAGCAACAAAGGTTCCACCCCGATCGGACCTCTCGTGAGCGACGGCGCAGGCAATCTCTGGGGCGTCGCCAGCGCAGGCGCCACCTCCAACAAGGGCAGCGTGTTCAAGATCGCCACCAGCACCGGCGTGCTGACGACCGTGCTGCAGTTCAGCAGCCTGACAGGAGCCAATGCGACCGTGAGCAACCCTCTCAACGGCCTGACCAACGACGGCCAGGGCTACCTCTGGGGCATGGCCAGCGTGGGCGGAGGCGCCTCCACCTGGGCGGTGTACAAGATCAAGATCAGCGATGGCAGCTTCACCAAGGTGGCGGAGCACGCCCAGGGCGGCGTGGCCTACCGGGGCCGCACCCCGCTGGCCGGACTTTCCGGCAATCCCAGCAGCTCCTGGCTCTGGGGCACGACCTCCGCAGGCGGCAACTTCAATGCAGGCACCCTCTTCCGCTACGATCCAGCCACCCGCCAGCAGCAGACGGTGCTGCATTTCACAGGCACGAGCGGTGCCGCACCAGGCTCGAAGCCCAGCGGCAGGCTCCATGTGGCGGACGACGGGGTCGTCTGGGGCACCACGGAGGAAGGCGGAACCGGGGGCGGCATTGGCTACGGC